>CAMWQF010000124.1 GCA_947176285.1 uncultured Porphyromonadaceae bacterium | reverse complement strand
CAGACAGATACGGAAGAGACGTGATGCGTCGCGTCTGGACTGAGAAAAATAAATTTGACGCATACTTGAAGGTTGAGATCCTCGCTGCTGAAGCTTGGAGTAAACTCGGGGTGATTCCTGAAGAGGATGTGAAGAAACTCTGGGACAAAGCTACTTTCGACATAGACAGAATCAAGGAAATCGAGGTGCAGACCCGCCACGATGTTGTAGCTTTCACCCGCGCCGTCAGCGAAAGCCTTGGTGAAGAACGCAAGTGGGTACACTATGGCCTCACTTCCACCGACGTGGTTGACACAGCAAATGGTTATCTTTTCAAGCAAGCCGATGAAATCATCAAGGAAGACCTTGATAAATTCTGCGAAATGCTCAAAAAACAGGCTATCCGATTTAAGAATCTCCCATGCATTGGACGCACTCACGGCATCCATGCCGATATCACAAGTTTCGGACTCAAATGGGTGTTATGGCTTGCAGAAATGAAACGCAACGTAGAGCGCTTTAAACTAGCCGCATCCGGTGTAGAGGTTGGCAAATTGAGCGGTGCAGTAGGTAATTTTGCAAATATTCCTCCATTCATCCAGGATTATGTTTGCGAACACCTTGGAATCAACTCTGCTGATGTGTCAACACAGGTGATCCAACGCGATCGTCACGCTTACTATATGGCAACTCTTGCTCTTATTGCTTCGAGCCTTGAACAAATGGCAATGGAAGTTCGCAACCTTCAACGCACAGAGGTGCATGAAGTGGAAGAAGCATTCGGCAAGGGACAGAAAGGATCAAGCGCAATGCCTCATAAGCGCAATCCTATAGGAAGTGAAAATATATGCGGATGTGCACGCGTGATGCGCGGATATATGGCTACAGCATACGAGAACGTTGCACTCTGGCATGAACGTGATATCTCTCACTCTGCCACTGAACGCATCATCATGCCGGATGCCACTATCCTTCTTGACTATATGCTCAATCGCATGATGGGCATCCTCGAAAATCTGACCATCTTCGAGGATAAGATGAGAGCCGACATCTACATGACAAATGGAGTCATCTTCGCACAGCGCGTGATGAATGCACTTATAGGCAAAGGTTGGGTACGCGAACAGGCATATGACACAGTGCAGCCGGTAGCAATGAAAGCCATGGCAACTGGCAGCAACTATAAGGACCTCTTGCTCCAGACTCCTGCAGTAATGGAAATGCTGACACCCGAAGAACTCGAAGGCTGCTTCACACTCGACTACTACCTCAAAAACGTAGACTACATATATAAGCGTAACGGAATCGAATAATAATTAGTCTAATTGGTCTAATTGGACTAATTGGACTAATTGGTCCTATTGGACTTATGACCAATTAGACAAATGAAATATAACGAATATGAGCGAAAGATTAGTTGTTACCGGCTCCCAGTGGGGAGACGAGGGCAAAGGAAAAATCACTGATTATTTTGCTTGCCGTGCCGACATGGTGGTGCGCTACCAAGGAGGCAACAATGCAGGCCACTCAGTGATGTTCGACGGTCATAAATACTCTCTTCAGAGTATTCCATCGGGAATATTCAATCCCAAGACCGTCAACGTTATGGCTAATGGCATGGTGGTTAACCCGGTTTCGGTCATTGCCGAACTCGAAAAACTTCACAATCAGGGAATAACCGACTATCAACTTTATATCTCCGACCGCGCTGCGATGGTTATGCCCTGGCACAGTATGCTCGATGGAGCAAGCGAGAGCCTAAAAGGGGATGCAAAAATTGGCACTACTAAGAAAGGTATAGGACCGGCATATACAGATAAATACTCTCGTATCGGACTCCGTATGGGTGATCTTCTCGACCCGGAATACTTCGCTGAGCGTCTGAAAGCTGCTCTTGAAGTGAAGAATATGGAGCTCAAAATGTATGGTCTTGATCCTCTCAACTATCAGCAGGTCTACGACCAATATATGGAAATCGCAAAAGTTCTCGGTCCGCGCATCTGCGACACCAGCATCCTTATTGATGATGCTATTCATAGCGATGCCAAGATTCTTTTCGAGGGTGCACAGGGCATGATGCTCTGCATCGACCATGGCACTTATCCTTACGTGACTTCTTCTTGTCCTTCAGCTGCCAGCATCTCCCAAGGAGCGGGTATCGCTCCGAAATGGATTGAGAATGTAGTGGGTGTTGCCAAGGCATATTGCACTCGAGTAGGAGAAGGTCCGTTCCCGACAGAACTCTTCGATGAGACTGCACATGAAATCCGCGAACGCGGACATGAATATGGAACAGTGACCGGACGTCCTCGCCGTATCGGTTGGTTTGATGCTGTCGTAGCACGCTATACTGCCCGCCTCGCAGGCATCGACTATTGGGCTTTGATGCTATTCGATGTTCTTTCCGGACTTGATAAGGTAAAGATTTGTGTAGGTTATGAACTAGACGGCAAGGAGGTGATGGCACCCCCATCCACTATCCACAAACTTGCACAATGCAAGCCAATCTACATCGAGATGGAAGGCTGGAAAGAGGATATCACAGGCTGCAAGAGCTATGATGAACTTCCGGAAGCTGCCAAAGCATACGTTAAGAAGATAGAAGAACTGACCGGCACTAAGGTAGGCATAATCTCCGTAGGCCCCGACCGCTCTCAGACCATCATGATCTCCGAAGCCCTCAAAGCATTCTAAAGATAAATTTTTAATGATGAATGATGAATTGAAATTTCTTCAACACAATGAAAATAATTCTCAATTCTAAATTCTCAATTCTAAATTAATTATGAGTTTTATCGATGAAAAAATAGCATTGGAAGGCTTCACATTCGATGATGTCCTTCTGATTCCGGCATATTCCGAAGTGATTCCAAGCGAAGTAAAGCTTGGCACGCGCTTCTCACGAAATATACCTCTTAATATTCCGTTTGTGTCTGCTGCTATGGATACCGTCACCGAGTCTGATATGGCTATAGCCATTGCTCGCCAAGGTGGTATAGGAGTAATCCACAAAAATATGAGTATCCAAGCCCAGGCAGACCAAATCCGCCGCGTGAAACGCGCTGAGTCAGGAATGATCTACGATCCTGTGACCATTCGTGGCGATCAGACCGTAGGAGATGCCCTTCAGTTGATGCACGACAATCATATCGGCGGTATCCCGGTAGTTGGTGCAGATGGCAAACTTGAGGGAATTGTGACAAACCGAGATCTGCGTTTCCAAAAGGACATGACCATCCTCATCAAGGATGTAATGACAAAAGAAAATCTTATCACCACTACAAACCCAAGTCTTTCCGAGGCTTCAGAGATACTTCTTAAGCATAAGATTGAGAAACTCCCTGTAGTAGATGAAGCAGGAAAACTTATAGGACTTATCACCTACCGCGACATTACAAAGATCAAGGATTATCCAAATGCAGCAAAAGACAACAAGGGTCGTCTGCGCGTAGCAGCCGGAGTAGGAGTCACTTCCGACACTCTCGACCGAGTGAAGGCTCTTGTAGAGGCTGGTGCTGATGCTGTAGTTATCGATACAGCCCACGGTCACAGCCAGAATGTAGTCAACACTCTTAAGAAAGTGAAGGCAGCATATCCTGAACTTGACGTTGTGGTAGGTAATATTGCAACAGGCGAGGCTGCCAAATATCTAATTGAGGCTGGAGCTGACGGCATCAAAGTAGGTATCGGTCCGGGTTCAATCTGCACCACACGTATTGTGGCAGGTGTTGGCGTTCCACAGCTCACTGCTATATTTGAGGCAGCTAAGGCAGCACATGAACTTGGCGTTCCAGTGATTGCAGACGGAGGTCTCCGCTATTCAGGCGACGTTGTGAAGGCTCTTGCAGCAGGAGGCGACAGCGTAATGATGGGTTCTATGTTTGCAGGAACCGAAGAATCACCGGGTGAAACTATCATCTACAACGGACGTAAGTTCAAGTCATATCGCGGCATGGGATCTATCTCTGCTATGCAAGCAGGTTCAAAAGACCGCTACTTCCAAAGCGAAAAGACCGACAGCAGCAAATTCGTGCCGGAAGGCATTGAGGCTCGCGTGCCATATAAAGGAACTCTTAGCGAAACTGTCTATCAATTGGTGGGTGGACTTCGCAGTGGTATGGGTTATGTCGGTGCTCCGGATATCGATCATCTCCACAATGCAAAATTCGTGAAGATCACATCAGCAGCAGTAATCGAAAACCATCCACATGATGTGACAATCACCAAAGAAGCCCCAAACTATACAAGAGGAAACTAACATGGAGAAAATTCTTATTTTAGATTTTGGATCTCAATACACCCAGTTGATAGCTCGCCGCATCCGTGAACTCAACGTGTATTGCGAGATCCATCCTTTCCATAAAGTGCCGGAAATAGATGCCGATGTGAAGGGCGTCATTCTTTCCGGAAGTCCATACTCTGTCAATGATCCTGAGGCACCAAAGCCATCGCTTGATGCTTTTAAGGGTAAACTGCCGCTTCTTGGAGTATGCTATGGCGCGCAGCTTCTTGCCCAGATGGCAGGAGGCACCGTCAAAGGGGCTCCGAGCCGTGAATACGGACGTGCTATGCTGACAGTAGTGGATGATAATGACCCATTGATGCATGGTCTTCCCTCTCCTACACAGGTATGGATGAGCCATGGTGACACTATCACAGACATTCCGGATTCTTTCCACATCATCGGAAGCACTGAGAATGTAAGAGTTGCAGCTTACCACATTGAAGGAGAGCAGACTTGGGGCATTCAGTTCCACCCTGAAGTATATCATTCCACTGATGGAACTCAGTTGCTCCGCAACTATGTTATCGGCATCTGCGGATGCTCAGGCTCTTGGAGTCCTGACTCATTCATTGAGACCACTGTAGCGGAATTGAAAGCCAAGATCGGTGATGATCAGGTTATACTTGGTCTATCAGGTGGCGTTGACTCTACAGTAGCCGCAGTGCTTCTCAATAAGGCTATAGGGCATAATCTGCAGTGTATCTTTGTAAACAATGGACTTCTCCGCCTCAACGAGTTTGAGGGGGTACTTGAGCAATACAAAGGGATGGGGCTTAATGTGAAGGGAGTCGATGCCAGTGAAAGATTCTATACCGACCTTGCCGGCGTCACAGACCCTGAACAGAAGCGCAAAATTATTGGACGTGACTTTGTAGAGGTTTTCAATGAAGAAGCTCAGAAATTTAATGGCGCACGCTGGCTTGCTCAGGGCACAATCTATCCGGACGTGATAGAGAGTGTCAGCGTAAATGGTCCCTCTTGCACAATCAAGTCACATCACAATGTAGGCGGTCTGCCCGAAAAGATGAATCTCAAAGTTGTAGAGCCACTTCGCTTGCTATTCAAAGATGAAGTGCGTCGTGTAGGTAAGGCACTTGGCATAGACCCACAACTGTTAGGTCGCCATCCTTTCCCGGGTCCGGGTCTTGGCATCCGTATCCTCGGCGAAGTTACGGCTGAGAAAGTGCATGTGCTTCAGCAGGCAGATGATATATTCATTAGCAATCTACGTGAAGCCGGTCTGTATGATCAGGTTTGGCAAGCAGGAGCAATCTTGCTTCCGGTGCAGAGTGTTGGTGTAATGGGCGATGAGCGCACCTACGAACGTTGCTGCGCATTGAGAGCTGTAATTTCAACTGATGGCATGACAGCCGACTGGGTACATCTTCCATATGAATTCCTTGCAAAAGTAAGCAACGAAATCATCAACAAGGTGCGTGGGATCAACCGCGTAGTCTACGACATCTCCTCCAAGCCGCCAGCCACAATCGAGTGGGAATAATTACCACATAAGAAATTATATGAAATCCGCGAGAACATACTTTTTTATGTTTTCGCGGATTTTTCATATTTCAAAAAAAAACATTATCTTTGCATGATAAATGATTTTGAATTTTTATTGTATGACTGCGGAGGATATTAAGGAAGTTGTAAAATGTGGAGAAACATCCACCGTGCAATTTAAACTTCTATTTAACAAAGCTGAAGATATAGCAAACGAACTCATTGCATTCTCAAACTCGAATGGAGGACGTATTTTCATAGGGATAAACGATAAAACAGGCGAAATAGCAGGTCTCTCATACAAACAACTTCAGAATATAGGTTCTCTTATAGCAAGTGCTGCTGATGTTGGAGTGCATCCATCTGTTTTTCCTAAGATCGAATCAATGACTGTAGACGGGAAATCCGTTATGATTGTTTCTGTATGTCGTGGAATCTCTACTCCTTATACTAATAATAAAGGAGAGGTATATGTAAAGCAAGGTCCGGATAAACGGCGTGTCACAGATGCTAATGAGATGCTACGTCTTTTCGCCCAGTCAGGTAACTTTCAGCCCGATCGTCAACCAATACGAGGCACATCAGTCAATGACCTTGACCATTATTTGCTTAATGATTATTTTGAAAGAACATTAGGATTAACTTCGGAAAATCTTGGAATGCCATTGGAAAGAGCATTGCAGAATCTTTTTCTCCTAGATGAAAACGGAGAAGCAACCCTAGGAGGCCTGATGTATTTTGGCAAAAAACCTCAGCAGAAATGTCCTGCTTTTAATATCAAGGCAGTTTGGTTCTATGGTAATTGCATCGGGGATACGGAATATAGAAGCAGCGTAGATATAGACGGTCCTATACAAAGATTGTTTGATGAAGGTTTGCGTTTTATTATCTCATGCCTTCATCGTATTCAGGCAGGTCAAAATTTCAATTCAATAGGTAAATTGGAGATTCCTGAAGTGGCATTATCTGAAATCCTACAGAATGCCTTAGTCCATAGGTCGTGGTTAAAACCTGCTCCGATAAGATTACTTATATTTGACGACAGAGTGGAAATTATCAGTCCTGGTGCTCTGCATCCGACCTTGACAGTAGATGATATCAAGATGGGCAATGCCTATCAACGTAATCAACTTATGGCTACCTTATGCTCAAAGACAATGAATTATCGAGGTTTGGGCTCAGGTATCATACGTGCACTCAAATCCGATCCGGACATTGAATTTCACAATGAAGTTTCAGGAGACCAATTCAGAGTAGTATTTTGGAGAAAAAGTCTCACAAAGGAAACATTGCATTCTGAAATCGGTAAGAAAAATGAAACAGAAGATAATATCGGTAAGAAAATCGGTAAGAAAAATGAAATAGAAGATCACATTGGTAAGAAAATCGGTGAGAAAAATGAAACAAGTGACAAAATTGACAAAAAAGAAAATCTGCTTTTAAAGTACCTCTCAGACAATCCAAATACATCTATTAGTAATTTGGCACGCTTATCAGGAATGGCTAATTCTACAGTACAAGTGTATCTTGATAAACTACGCCTCGCGGGTAAGATTAGACGAGTAGGACCAAACAAAGGAGGCCATTGGGAAGTCTTATAAAGTCCGTGACAACAACCGCATGGTCTACGACATCTCCTCGAAGCCGCCAGCCACAATCGAGTGGGAATAAAAAACATACAAGGACGTAACTTACAGTACGTCCTTTTTTCATTCTGCTTCTATTTAAATCGAAACCATACAAGCCTATGAATTGATCGGACTCATATGGGCATTCAAAAATATGGAATGAGAGTTCTTTCTCTTTCAAATTCAATGTTGTCTTAGAATATAAAACGAAGGGAACGAGAGATTCCGCTATCAGACTTCACCACAAGCATTTCAACTTTTTTATAGAGTGTAAGCGAAACAACAAGAAAAGCCAAGGTAATCAAGAGTTGAACCACTCCTTGCATTCGTTTCAATACAGACAAAACATAACGTGATTGTTTTATCATTCGATGCGTCTCCTGATTATTATATGATAAATATTTAAAGA
>CAMWQF010000123.1 GCA_947176285.1 uncultured Porphyromonadaceae bacterium | reverse complement strand
AGGCCGAGACAGAGATCCAGTATACCTAGAGCACTCGTACCGGCGAAACCACGCCCCCTCGACCCCTCGATCCCTCGAAACCTCGAAACCTCAAAAAAATTCTCAATTAGAAATAATGTTTTCCGGAATTGTTGAAGAAGCGGCTGAAGTAGTCCGCATTGAAAAAGACGGCACGAATGTTAACTTGACAATGAAGTGCTCATTCACAGATGAACTTAAGATTGACCAGTCGGTGGCACACAATGGTGTCTGCCTTACTGTAGTAAGCCTTAACCCGGACGGCACATATACTGTCACTGCTGTGCAGGAAACCCTCGACCGCAGCAACCTTGGCGAATTGAAACCTGGATCATTGGTCAACCTTGAACGCTCCATGAAAATGGACGGTCGCCTTGACGGTCACATTGTGCAAGGACATGTCGACACCACCGCCATTTGCACAGGAGTGCAACCTCTTGACGGCAGCTGGTATTACTCTTTCAAATACGACTTCAAACCCGAACTCGCTAAAAAAGGTTACGTGACAGTAGAGAAAGGATCGATAACAGTAAACGGAGTTTCCTTGACTGTATGCGACTCAGAAGCCGACAATTTCCGCGTGGCTATAATTCCCTATACCCACGACAATACGAACTTCAAGGAAATTGAAGCCGGAACCAAAGTAAATCTGGAATTTGACATAATAGGCAAATACATAGCCAGAATTTCCGCCCTCTCTTAAACAACCCCTATGGCCCTATTAGCCCCATTAGACTAATTAGTCCCATAGCCCAATTAGACTAATTAGAAAGAAATCTTCCCCACCATGAAACCGATTTCCCTTCCACCAGACGCATCCGGCAATCAAAGCCAGATTCTATCAAGACGCCCGGCAAGACTTTACACCCTGCTCGGTGGCAACGGTAGTGGAAAATCGCTTTTCTTGCATGAGATAGCCAGACTCAACAGGGAGGATTCTTATTATGTATCGGCAGTGACAGGCGGTATGCCGGGAAGAGTCACCGGCTCTCTGTCTCAACTTATGACCGTGCTTTCTCTCAATGAAGAGAAAGTGCGGTTTAATTCTCTTAAAACCATCTGGGAAGAGACATTTCCCGGCAATAAAATCAACATAGTAAAGGGAAAAGCCAGAATAACTAACAGGTCGGGAAAAGATTCAATAGGAATCAGAAACCTCAGCCGAGGAGAGAAAGCAGCTCTCTACTATATCGCAGCCACCCTGCTTGCCCCCAAAGAATCCCTTATCCTCGTAGACTCCCCTACCCTCTTCCTTCACCCGACTGCCGTAGGAATCGTGTGGGACCGTATAGAAAGAATACGCTCCGATTGCCGGTTTGTATATGACACCTATGACGCCAATTTCGCCTCCGGGCAGGCACGAAGAACTGCCATATGGATCAAAGACTATAATGCCGCTCATCATTCTTGGCGCTATCAGATCATCTCAGATGGAGAATTGCCCGACGACGTGTTCCTGCAAATGATGGGGAGCCGGCGCCCTATTCTATTCACTGAAGGGGATATGTCTCACAGCATCGACATGAGGCTATACAGCGTTGTTTTCCCGGAATTTACAGTAAAGCCTCTCGGAAGTTGCGATAAAGTGATCGAATCCACCCGCACCATGCAATCTCTCAAAACCATGCACCGCATCGAAAGTTACGGACTTGTGGATAGAGACCGCCGAAGCGATCAGGAAGTGGAATATCTCAGAGCCAAAAATATCCTCGTGCCGGAAGTGGCTGAAATTGAAAATATTTTCCTATCTCCGGGAGTTGTGCAGACCATGGCAGAAATCCGAGGACGCAATCCTAAAAAGGTGATGAAGCTTGTGAGGCAGGAAGTGATGCATAAATTTGAAGACATGCTCGAAAACCAGGCTCTCCAGCATACGCGCCACAGAATGAAACGAGACGTGGAAAGAAAAATTGATGCCAGGTTCACATGCATCACCGCACTCGAACTTCATATCAAAAGCCTGATTAAGAAACTTAAACCACGCGAAACCTACGACCAGATTCTTGCAGAATTCAAAAGGATGGCTCGAGGAGGAGATTATGAGGGAGTTCTGAGGGTCTTCAACCATAAACCAATGTTCACAAGCAGCAGCGTAGCGAAAATCCTCGGATACTCTAATATCGACGAATACGTGGCAGGAGTGATAGCCACAATGAAACACCAAGATGAAAAGGCTCAACTTCTTCGCCAAGAAATTCGCAAACTCTTCACCTAAACAAACATTATCATTTCAGCGTTTTGTCAATAAAGGACTTTTATCAAAATAGCCCATTTAGACAAATTAGTCCCATTAGTCCAATTAGACCTATTAGACCAATTAGACTAATTAGACTAATTAGCCCAATTAGAACAACAAAAAAACAAATACCCACTCATATGGCCCGCAAGAAAAAACAACTTGAAATCCTTCGCAACGACCCATGGCTCGAACCTTTTGAAGAAGCTATCGAAGGAAGACACGAAGATGCAATAAGAAAAATTAAAGAACTTACAGCCGCTTCAGGCTCGCTATCCAACTTTGCGAATGCTTACGAATATTTCGGGCTTCACAGACAAGACGACGGCAGCTGGATCTTCCGAGAGTTCGCGCCTAATGCCACCTCCATACACTTGATCGGCACTTTCGACGACTGGAAATTAAACGACGACTACAAACTCACTCGCATCGGCGACAGCGGATCGTGGGAAATCAAACTGCCTGCTGACAAACTCCATGATGGTGACCTATATAAGATGTTCGTCACTTGGGATGGAGGACAGGGAGAACGTATTCCTGCATATGCAACAAGAGTAGTCCAAGACGATGTGACTAAGATATTCAGTGCCCAGGTATACGCTCCGGAGCATCCCTATGAATTCAAGGTGAATGACTTCACTCCTGACACCAAACCGCTTCTCATTTACGAATGCCATATCGGGATGGCTCAACAGGAAGAAAAGGTGGGCTCTTACGAAGAATTCCACACCAAGATATTGCCAAGAATTGCAGCCGACGGATATAATGCTATCCAAATAATGGCAATTCAAGAACATCCCTACTATGGATCTTTTGGATATCATGTCAGCAGTTTCTACGCGGCTTCAAGTCGCTTTGGCACTCCTGATGACCTGAAGCATCTTATCGATGATGCTCATGAACTCGGGATAGCAGTAATCATGGATATCGTGCATAGCCATGCAGTGAAAAACGAAGTGGAAGGTCTCGGACGTCTTGACGGAAGCTACGATCTCTACTTTAACCAAGGCGACCGTCGCGAACATCCGGCATGGGACTCTCTGCTTTTCGACTACGGCAAGAACTCTGTGCTCTACTTCCTTCTCAGCAACTGCAAGTTCTGGCAAGAGGAATATAAATTTGACGGGTTCCGCTTCGATGGCGTGACTTCCATGCTCTATTACGACCACGGACTCGGAAAAGCATTTGGAGGCTACCCCGACTATTATGACGGAAATCAGGATACCAATGCCATTGTCTACCTCACCCTTGCCAATCTTCTGATTCATGAGGTGAATCCGAACGCTATTACCATCGCTGAGGAGATGAGCGGAATGCCGGGGCTTGCCGTAAAATTCAAAGACGGCGGCATCGGCTTCGATTATCGCATGGCTATGGGAATACCTGACTACTGGATCAAGATGATCAAAGAGAAGAAAGACGAAGACTGGCATCCGACATCCATTTTCTGGGAACTCACCAACCGACGTGCTGACGAAAAGACCATCTCATATTGCGAGAGCCACGACCAGGCACTCGTAGGCGACAAGACGATCATCTTCCGTCTTATCGACAAGGAAATGTATTGGCATATGATGGATGGAGACAACGATTTCACTGTAGAGCGAGGCATGGCTCTCCACAAGATGATCCGACTTGTGACTCTCGCAAGCATCAACGGAGGATACCTAAACTTCATGGGAAATGAATTCGGCCATCCGGAATGGATCGACTTCCCACGAGAAGGAAACGGCTGGAGCCATAAATATGCTCGCAGGCAGTGGGATCTCGTTGACCGGGAAGATCTAAAATACAAGTACCTGAATAGTTTTGACAACGCTATGATTGGGCTTGTGGAAAAGCAATACAACTTTCAGGCAAAACCTGTAGAGAAACTTTGGGAGAAGGACGACGACCAAGTGCTTGCATTCAAGCGCGGTGACCTAATCTTCGTATTCAACTGGAGTCCAACCCAATCTTTCCCCGACTATGGCTTCCTTGCACCTGCCGGCGAATATGAAGTATTGCTTGATTCAGACTCCACAGCATTCGGCGGCCATGGTCTTGTAGATGACAAAGTGCATCATTTCACCACTCCGGATCCTCTTTACACTCCTGCAGGCAAAGGTTGGCTTAAGATGTATATTCCGGCTCGCACTGCTCAAGTGCTTAGAATGGTGAAACCTCGTCCAGGACACAAACCTGCGGCAACAAAGACAGAAGCTGCAAAGGCAACTAAGACTAAGGCTAAAAAGACAACATCCAAAAAGAAATGAAGAAGATCACAATTGCTATAGATGGGTTCAGTTCAAGTGGCAAAAGCACTATGGCTAAGCAACTTGCAAAAAGAATCGGATATGTATATGTAGATAGTGGCGCCATGTATCGCGCCACTACCCTCTATGCCATACGACATGGAATGACCGATAAGGAAACCGGCGTCGACACAACAGCCCTGATTAAAGCCCTACCCCTTATCAACATTTCTTTCGTCATTACCCCCGACGAAACGCAACATACCATCCTTAATGGAGAGGATGTAGAGAAAGAGATACGTGGCATGGAGGTCAGCAGTTGGGTCAGTCCCGTCGCTGTCATTCCTGAAGTGAGACATTATCTCGTCGACCTTCAGCAACAGTATGGCAAAGACAAGGGAATCGTGATGGATGGAAGGGATATCGGAACTACGGTGTTCCCTGATGCCGAGATGAAAGTATTCGTCAATGCAAGTCCTGAAGTCAGAGCCAAGCGCAGATATGATGAACTTATTGAAAAAGGGACTCCTTCAGACTTTGAATCAGTGCTCGCTAATATTAAGGAGCGCGATCACATCGATTCTACACGAAAGGAATCCCCTCTTCGCAAAGCCGACGATGCGTTTGTGCTTGACAACGACAATCTCACGCGCGAAGAGCAAATTGAAGTACTCGTAAAGCTTTTCGAGGAGAAAACACGTGGCTAAGATAGAAATAGATAGTGGAAGCGGTTTCTGCTTTGGCGTAACTACCGCTATCCGAAAAGCGGAGGCAGAACTCGAACGAACTGGCGTGCTATACTGCCTCGGCGACATCGTGCACAATGCCGGAGAAGTAGAGAGGCTGCGCAAGAAGGGCTTGATTACGGTAGACCATGACGAATTTGCAAAACTGCACAACGTCAAAGTGCTTCTTCGCGCTCATGGCGAACCCCCCTCTACATATGAAACTGCAAGAAAAAACAATATCGAGATTATTGATGCCACCTGTCCGGTGGTGTTGCAGCTACAAAAGAGGATAAAGGATGCCTACGACAAATCTTCAGCCCCCACAAATGATTCAGAAAATGATCCTCTGATTGTCATTTACGGGAAACCGGGCCATGCGGAAGTAAATGGTCTTGTAGGTCAGACCGAAGGGCGTGCCGTAGTGATCCAAGACAAGGCAGATCTTGATAACATCGACCTAAACAGAGATATATGGCTCTATTCTCAGACCACCAAATCTATTGAAGGGTTTCAGGATATTGTGGCAGAAATTCAATCAAGGAAAAAAGCCGGGACATTCCAATGGTTTGACACGATATGCCGCCAGGTAGCCAATCGGATGCCGCAAATGCGTCAATTCGCTGCAAACCATGATGTGATACTCTTCGTCAGCGGAGCGAAAAGCAGCAATGGGAAGGTGCTTTATGCTCAATGCAAGGAAGTGAATCCCAAGACCTATCTCATAACTGACGAAACCGAACTTGACCCTGATTGGATAATGGGGGCAGAGAGCATCGGAATATGCGGAGCGACTTCCACTCCACGCTGGCTGATGCAAAAGGTGGCTGAAGCCTGTGAAAAATCAGACAAAACCGAAATAGAACAAAATGACACCAAAGAGTGACGAATATTGGATGCGAGAAGCACTGAAGGAAGCCGAAATCGCTTACTCTGAAGATGAAGTGCCGGTTGGGGCGGTTGTTGTATGCAATGACCGTATCATCGGCCGCGGCCACAACCAGACAGAACGTCTCACCGACGTGACAGCACATGCCGAAATGATGGCTATCACTGCAGCACAAGAAAATCTTGGAGGAAGAGCCCTGCCGGAATGCTCTATTTACGTGACCGTAGAACCTTGCTACATGTGTGCAGGAGCAATAGGTTGGGCACGCTTTGGCAAACTAATCTGGGGCGCAGACGATCCGAAACGAGGATTCCAATCCTTTTACGGAGGGAAATCCCCTCTTCATCCCAAAACCACAGTCATTTCAGGAGTCCTCGCTGAAGAATCAGCCGAATTGATGAAATCATTTTTTCAATCCAAACGTTAATTCCACCATCAGATATCAATTATGTTTCAGGATGCACCGACAGTGCATCCTGATTTATTTAGGTGCTAATTTGCTATAGTATTATATATCATATCATTACATAAAATTATTTCAAATTCTTTTCAATTATTACAAAAATATTTCAAATTTCTTGCAAAATAATTTCTTAAAATGAAATTTTTTGATTAACTTTGCATTACAAACAAGACAACAAGTCTTGACATAATATAATCTCTCAAGAAAACCTAATCATATGAATGGAAAAGCATGGATAGAGGCTATGCGCCTCAGAACATTGCCGGTAAGCATCGCAGGAGTGCTCGCCGGGACTGCCATTGCTATCGCCTATGGTAATTTCAAATGGATGCCTGCCCTAATCTGCCTGATTTTTGCTTTAGTAGCACAAATTGTCAGCAATTTCGCCAACGAATATTTCGACTATAAAAATCATATAGATAAAAAAGGTCGTGAAGGATTCAGACGTGGAGTGACGGAAGGAGACATCAAGCCGGAATCAATGAAATGGGCCATGATCATTCTCATGGCAGCAGACTGCCTTCTCGGACTTTCCTTACTCCATTGGGGTGGATTATGGCTAATAGCGGTCGGAATCTTAATAGTAATTGCAGCTTTCGCCTACAGTGCCGGACCCTGGCCTCTTTCTCATCATGGACTTGGCGACGAAGCAGTGATCATTTTCTATGGAATTGTGCCGGTGACACTTACCGCTTACCTACAATGTGGAGATTGGACCGGTGGAGCCATGGCAGCCGTCCTAGGAGAAATGTGGAAGATGGCTTTGATAGTATCAATCGGCGTAGGACTTTTAGGCGCAAACGTATTGACTGTCAATAATATCAGAGACTATCGCGACGATAAAAAGGTAAACAAGCGTACCAAAGTGGTAAAATTCGGTATAAAACCGATGAAAATCGTCTATATAGTATTTGCATACGCTGGCCTCGCCCTGATATGGTATGGAATGAAAGACGCGCTCAACGATTGGGGCTGGGCAGGTTATGTTGCGGTAGGAATATGGTTTATGCCTATTATCGCAGCCCTCTTTAATTTCTCCGACCATCGTCTCAACAAAGTGCTCCGCTACACTGCAATCCTCCTCCTCACTACCATCCTGTGGACCTTAATTGATGTCATTATGAACTTCGACACAATCCACAACCATCTAGCCCACATCCCCTTCTAACCCTCATTCCAACCCCACATACCCCCATTACTTATTATTCAAATTAGACTAATTAGTCCCATTAGACCTATTAGAC
>CAMWQF010000122.1 GCA_947176285.1 uncultured Porphyromonadaceae bacterium | reverse complement strand
ATCCTATATATGTCAATTCAAAATTCAAAATACCCAATTCTCAATTCTCAATTCTCAATTAAAAATTATTCCACATAAAGCACAAGCCCCTTCAAATATTCTCCCTCAGGATGAGAAATGTCGATCGGATGATCGGCGGGCTGAGTCAGTTGATGAAGTATCCTGACCTTTCTTCCAGATTTGGCTGCCGCACTGAACACTGCAAGGCGAAATGCCTCTTTTGTCACCACTTGAGAGCATGAGAATGTGAACAAGACTCCTCCCGGTTTGATTTTCTCAAACGCCTTGCTGTTGAGTTTCCTATATCCGATTAGTCCGTTTTTTAATGCTGAACGGTGCTTGGCAAATGCCGGCGGGTCAAGTATGATCAGGTCATACTCTTTGTCAGGCATGTCGTTAAGATACTTGAAAGCGTCTACTGCATAAGTCTTGTGACGTGGATCGCCGGGGAAGTTCAACTCGATGTTGGCATCTGTAAGGGCGGCTGCTTTAGATGATGAGTCAACCGACACCACACTTTCTGCGCCTCCTCTCATTGCATATACAGAGAAGCCACCGGTGTAGCAAAACATATTTAGCACTTTTCGTCCCTTGGCATATTTTTCAAGCAGTGCGCGGTTTTCACGTTGGTCTACAAAGAAGCCTGTTTTCTGGCCCCTCAGCCAGTCGATGTTGAACTGAAGTCCGTTTTCCGTAGCGATGTTGCCGTCGTATCCTCCCACCAAATATTCATTTTCGGGGTCAAGGTTAGCCTTATAGGGTAGAGTGGTCTCGCTTTTATAATACACATTGCGTATCCTTGCCTCAGGGATGGAGATCAGAGCCTCTGCTATGCGTCTGCGCTCGAAGTGCATGCCCGGACTGTGGGCTTGCACTACGGCTGTGTCTCCATATATGTCGATCACCAATCCCGGCAGAAAGTCCCCTTCGCCATGAACAAGGCGGAAGCAATCATTGTCCTGCCTGATAAGTCCTAAAGTCTGGCGTAGCTTAAATGCTTCCCTGAGTCTATACTCAAAAAAATTTTCTGGAAGATGGTCAGTATTAAATTCAAGCAGTCGCACTGCGATTGACCCTATCTGATAGTGTCCGACTCCCAGCACTTTGCCGTCAGAGCCTTTCACAACTGCAAGATCACCCTCTTCCAGCCCGGCAGGAAGTTTGCCTATAGCGCCGGAGAACACCCAAGGATGATGCCTGAGGATGCTCTCTTCTTTCCCTTTCTTTAATGTTATCTCTTTCATCAACTTTTGCTATCGAATTCATTTCATGAAGAATCTTACAATATCCATGCCATTCGCATATATCAGTAGCCCGATCAGAAGCACCATGCCTGTCATCTGAGCATATTCCATGAATTTATCTGATGGTTTGCGGCGGAAGATCACTTCATAAAGAAGGAAGAGCACATGTCCGCCGTCAAGCGCCGGAATAGGAAGTATATTCATGAACGCAAGTGCTACTGAAAGGAATGCCGCGATATTCCAGAACGCTATCCAGTCCCACGATTCCGGGAAAATGCTGCCGATGGCTCCAAAACCACCCACTGACTTTGCACCCTCCTTTGTGAATACGAGTTTCATGCTCTTGGCATAGCTTGTCAGGCGGTCGACTCCCATCTCTATGCCTCTCGGAACCGATGTGAAGATATTGTATTTCTTTTCCTTTACTGTAAAGAAGGCAGAGGGGTCTATCTCAAGCCCAACTCCCATTTTGGAATTATCTGACAGTTTTACGGGTAAGGTAAGTGTATCGGTGAGAATATCCGATTGTTTACGCACTACGGTCAGGTCGATTGTCTCATTGTCATGTCCCTGAAGCGTAGCAAGGAAATCGGTGAGTGCCGGAGTCGCTTTGCCGTTGATGGCAATCACTTCATCACCTTCTTCCACACCTCCTTTTGCCGCGCCCTCTCCGGGCATTACCTGAGTGATCTTGGTAGGCAGACGGTAAGTGAAGAAATTGATTCCTCCCTCACCTTCTTTCATCTCTTTGTCAAGATCGAATATGAAGTTCTCAGGGATTGCGATATGCTCAACCTTGCCGTCTCTAAGCACAGTCACTTCTTTTGCCTGCATCATCTTAAGACGATCTTCCGATGGGAGATTGTCGAGTGGCTCTCCATCCGCTTCTATGGGTATGTCTCCGTTTTGGAAACCAATTTTCTGAGCAGCCTGAGAGAATTCGAGTCCCATCTTTGCATCTGTAAGCGATACATACTTTTCACCGGTAGCAAACACTATGCCTGCGTAAATAAGTATAGCAAGGAGGAAATTGAAGAGCACTCCTGCTATCATCACGAGAAGGCGTTGCCATGCCGGTTTGCTGCGGAATTCATACGGCTGAGCCGGTTGCTTCATTTGCTCTGTATCCATCGACTCGTCGATCATGCCGGAGATTTTGCAATAGCCGCCAAGCGGAATCCAACCGATGCCATATTCCGTATCACTCCAAAACTTAGACTTTTTGGGCTTTGTGTCGGTGGAGCATTGCTTCTTTTCGCATTCCACACAGACAGGTTCTTTCGAAATGTCTTTAGTTTTCCCAAGACCTCCGATGTATTTCCCCGGTTTCCACTTGAAAAGTTCCTTCCATGGGTCGAAGAAGATATAGAATTTCTCTACCCTGATGCCAAACAGACGGGCAAACAGGAAATGTCCGAACTCATGTATGATTATCAATATGGCAAGCGCAAGCACAAGCTGGGCTGCCTTAATCCAGAATGTTTCCAATTTCTTTTGGTTTTATTGATGATGGTTTATTTAGTAATGTTCTCTACAACTTTTTCTGCTATTCTTCTCGCTTCCGCATTGGTGGCTATGAGAGTGTCAAGATCAGGGGTCTCGCTCCATTGAGCCTTTTCCATTGTCTTGTGGGCAATCACAGGCATGTCGGTAAAGCGTATTTTATTGTCAAGAAATGCCTGTACGGCGATTTCATTGGCAGCATTGAGTATGCATGGCATGGTGCCCCCTTTGGCTATGGCTTCAAATGCATATCCTAAGAGTGGGAATTTTTCTGTGTCAGGACGCTCGAATGTCAGATTGGCATAATCCTCAAGCTTCATGGGGCGTGCTTCTGTGTGAAGTCTCGAAGGGTAGGATAGGGCATAGCGGATGGGAGTATGCATATCAGGAACTCCAAGTTGAGCCTTTACGCTTCCATCGCGATATTCCACCATAGAATGCACGATTGATTGAGGATGCACCACCACTTCAATCTTCTCTGCCGGGCAATCGAAGAGCCAGCGGGCTTCAATCATTTCGAACCCTTTGTTCATCATTGAAGCAGAGTCGATGGTCACCTTTGCTCCCATATCCCAATTCGGATGCTTGAGGGCATCGGCAGGAGTGACTTCA
The DNA here is from genome assembly GCA_947176285.1 of uncultured Porphyromonadaceae bacterium. Lineage (GTDB taxonomy): Bacteria > Bacteroidota > Bacteroidia > Bacteroidales > Muribaculaceae > Lepagella. The sequence continues at coordinate 4,562 of CAMWQF010000122.1, read as the reverse complement.
GAGAGCCGCTCTTTTGATAATTTTCTGAATGGGCCGCCGCTGGCAGTCAGAATAATCTTGCGCATTTCATTGCGTGATTCCCCTACAAGACATTGGAAAATAGCGGAATGTTCACTATCTACGGGCACTATATTTACTCCGTATTTCCGGCATAGTCCCGTAATCAGTTCTCCTGCCACCACGAGGGTCTCTTTATTGGAGAGCGCTATTGTCTTTCCTGCTTTTATTGCATTGATGGTCGGGATCAATCCGCTATATCCCACCATTGCAGTCACGACAGTGTCGCTCTTGTCATAGGCGGCGGCTTCCGCTATGGCGTCAGCTCCGGCTGCTACTTCAATTCCGCTTCCGGAAAGGGCATCACGGAGAGGAGCATAATATGATTCATCTCCGATCACTACTACATCCGGACGAAATTTCAACGCTTGGTCGGCAAGAACTTGCCACTGACGCCTTGCTGTCAGCACAGAAGCGCGAAAGAGTTCCGGATACTCTGCTATTATATCAAGTGTCTGGGTGCCGATGCTTCCGGTAGACCCCAATACACAAATATTCTTAATTTCACTCATCTATATATCTATATTCCCTATTCAAAATTCAAGATTCCAAATTCCCAATTCTCAATTAATACCCAAAAACTTCCCCGGCTCTACAGGAGTTCCATCATACCACATCTCTATAAAAAAGACTCCGGGACTAAGATACCCTCCGTTGCCCCCATGGGCTATCACGCTGCCCCCTTCCACAAGCGACCCTTGCTTCACTGCCGGAGTGCCGATGTGGGAATATCTTGAGGCGAAACCGTTGTCATGTTGCATTACGATTGCGCTTCCTCCCTCGGGTGCCGGATTTTGAATCGAGAGCACTCGCCCTTCCGCTATAGCGCATATAGGGCTTCCTTTGGGAGTCAGAATTCTCGCTTTCAAGGCATTTTGTGTCTTTTCGTCGATCGTGGCTCCGGCTGCTACCGGATAGATAGTCAATTGGTCGGCTGCCAGAGGAGCTATGATCGACACATTATATTGTTCTCGGTCTTTTAGCTGATTGATGAATTCTATTTCCCTCGGTGAGGTTGGCAAAAGGGAGTCAGGTGGAAGTTCTGTGAGGATTTCACTTAATTGGGTTGAGTCTGATGGGGTCCTGTCTGTGTCAAGCACAGTTAGGATGTTGGTCAGATATGCATTATTGAGCATATAGGAATTTCTTAGGGAGTCAAGTCGGAGCAAACCCTCTTCGGCTTCTGTTCGCTCACCCTTCTTCAGATAGCCGGGCATCAGAGTGCGTATCGGAGTCCCGATTATTAGAAGCACTGCTATAGTTATCATGAGGATGATAGCAACAGCCCCTCCGATCCATAGCAGATATGGAGGCGCACTGACAGAGGCTATCTGCCTCAGCCGCGATTCGTCTTCGATTACTATCTTGTATCTCTTTTTCGCTTTCATTTCGAGAGTTCTCTCTCCTTTTTGTAGGAGAGTTCCCATTTAAACGCGCAAATATAATAAAAATTCCACAAATTATCAAATTGAATTGAACCAAACACTGCGTTTCGCGTTTTAAAGACAAAAACAAACTTTAAACATTTTTAATAATTCTAAAAACACACCACTATGAAATCACACGTTTCTAACTCACTTCTGGCCGTATGCGCCGCCGCATTCATCGCTCCATCTGTTGCCAATGCGCAAGATGTAGTAGTTGCTGAAGAAGCTTCAACCGTTACTGAATTTTCATGCGATAACAAGGATCGATACACTTCTTCTTGGCGCGACAACTGGTTTATCCAGATTGGTGCAGGTGTCAACCAGCCGGTAGTAGAAAGAGGTGTCGGCATCACAAACGGAAAACCAATCGTCAATAAGAAAATCATCACTACTGAATATAATGTCGGCGTAGGCCGCTGGATGACCCCTTTCCTTGGATTCCGTCTTAACGCCCTTGGTGGTGTGCTTCATTGGGATAATCCTACTCCACTTGCTACTGACGGACGCACCACTGCAAATCACGTGAATCTCAACCTCGAACTCATGTGGGATATGTGCAACTCCATCGCCGGTGTTAATTCCAATCGCCCATTCAGTGTGATTCCTTTCGTAGGCGTCGGAGGTGATTACATGTGGAATATGAAGAGTCGTCTCGGAGGTGCTCCGGTTGCTTCTAATATCCTTGACACTCAAGATAATATCAAGTCTAATTCATGGACTCTTCCGGTTTCTGCCGGCATTCAGTTCCGCGTTCGCCTTTGTGAGTATGTTGATTTCTTCGCTGAAGCCCGCGCTGCTTTCTATGGCGACAATTGGAACGGATGCGCTTATGGCGAGCCTATCGAGGCAAATGTCTCTGCTCTCGGCGGATTTAACTTCAATATCGGCGGTAGAGAATGGGGCAAATACAATGAATGCTATTCTGCTTCTGAAATTGCTGCTCTCAATGGTCAAGTCAATAATCTTCGTGCCGAACTCCTTGCTGCTAATCAGGCTTTGGCAGCTGCTGTGACAGCTGAAGCTCCTGTAGTCACTAATGCAGTTGAAGTTGACTGCCCTGATCAACCGCTTCTAGCAACAGTTCGATTCAAGATCAATTCAAGCGATATCCAGCCTCAGGAAGAAGTGAATGTCTACAACATGGCTCAGTATCTCAAGGATAATCCAGATGTAAACATCTCAGTTGTCGGATTTGCTGATAAGGATACAGGTTCTGCTGAATATAATCAAGCCCTCTCAGTGCGCCGCGCTCAGGCTGTAGCCGACTCTCTGGTGAAGAAATATGGAGTCGCTTCAAATAGAATTGAAGTAAAGGGTGAAGGAAGTTCCGAACAGCCTTATCCTGCTAACAACGACTGGAACAGAATCGTAATATTCGTCAATAAATAATATTTAAACATATCAAATCTTAATCCCGGCTCATTGCGAGTCGGGATTTTACTTATCCTGATTAGACTTAAAAAATATGTTTTAGAGCATATTTGGCGTTTTTTGTGGAAATATTCCAAAAATATTCATCAGATTCTTTGGTAGATTGGGTGAAACGATTTAAATTTGCAAGTGAAATCTCTCCCCTCATTTAAAAATCTAAACCTCTAAACTCATAAACCAATAAACCAATCCCCATCATGAACATCAATGAAATCATGGCTGGCCTTGAGGCCAAGCATCCGGGCGAGAAAGAATTCCTTCAGGCAGTGAAGGAAGTGCTTCTCTCAGTTGAAGAAGTCTACAATCAGCATCCTGAATATGAAAAGGCTCGCATCATTGAGCGTATGGTAGAACCTGACCGCATCTTCACTTTCCGCGTGACTTGGGTCGACGACAAGGGTAATGTGCAGAATAATATAGGCTATCGAGTGCAGTTTAACAATGCAATCGGTCCATACAAGGGTGGCATCCGCTTCCACGCAAGTGTCAATCTTTCAATTCTTAAGTTCCTCGGTTTCGAGCAGACTTTCAAGAATGCACTCACTACTCTCCCTATGGGTGGTGCAAAGGGTGGTTCCGATTTCTCACCACGTGGCAAGAGCGATGCTGAAATCATGCGTTTCTGTCAGGCATTTGTTCTTGAACTCTGGCGCAATCTTGGACCGGACCGCGACGTGCCGGCAGGCGATATAGGTGTAGGTGGTCGTGAAGTCGGCTATATGTACGGTATGTATAAGAAACTCGCTCGTGAGAATACCGGCACATTCACTGGCAAAGGCTTAAGCTTCGGCGGCAGCCGTCTTCGTCCTGAGGCTACAGGCTATGGCGCTATCTACTTCGTTCAGAACGTGCTTAAGAAAATCTGGGGTGAAGAACTCGCCGGTAAGACTATCGCTATCTCCGGATTCGGCAATGTGGCTTGGGGTGCTGCGAAGAAAGCAACTGCACTTGGTGCAAAAGTTGTCACTATCTCAGGTCCTGACGGATATGTTTATGATCCGGAAGGTCTCAACGATGAGAAAATTGAATATCTGCTCGAACTTCGTGCTACCGGCAATGATATCGTAGAGCCATATGTTGAGATGTTCCCCGAAGCTAAGTTCTTCCCGGGCAAAAAACCATGGGAACAGAAAGTGGACATTGCTCTCCCATGCGCTACTCAAAACGAACTTAACGGCGAGGATGCCAAGCAACTCATCGCTAATAATGTTCAGCTCTGTGCTGAGGTTTCCAACATGGGATGTACTCCCGAGGCAATCGACGCATTCATTGCAAACAAGACTGTTTATTGCCCGGGTAAGGCTGTCAATGCAGGTGGCGTAGGCGTATCAGGTCTTGAAATGAGCCAGGATGCAGAGCATCTGCAATGGAGCGCGGAAGAGGTTGACCAGCGTTTGCACACCATGATGAGCGACATCCACAACGCTTGCGTTGAGCATGGAACTCAGCCCGATGGCTACATCAACTATATGAAGGGTGCAAATATTGCAGGCTTCCTCAAGGTAGCAGATGCAATGTTAGGTCAAGGCATAATCTAAAAAAATGCTAATATCGGGCATTGCCCGGAGGGCAATAATCTTGTTAACCCCGAGCGAAACTCAGAATCGGAAAAAATGCCAAAGTAGGGCATTGCCCGGAGGGCAATAA
>CAMWQF010000121.1 GCA_947176285.1 uncultured Porphyromonadaceae bacterium | reverse complement strand
GGTAAAGGATTATACATTGTCAAAAAGGGAAATAAAGCAAGATTGGAAATATTTAAATAAATTTACTATTCACCTTATAGCAATCCCCTCTACTGAAAATAAGCGGTAGAGGGGATTGTTTAATTGAAATGATTCATGGCGAAAGCCGGACCTGAAAGGCAATAGGCTGAAACGCAGTCAGCAGCCTTGTCAAGAATTGCAGGAAGTTCCTTTCGCTCATCTGGAGTAAACACCCCAAGAACAAAGTCAATCTGATGACCACGGGAGAATTCATTTCCTACGCCTATACGCAAACGAGCATAATTAGCGTTTCCTAATTCTGACGCAATATTTTTCAATCCGTTGTGTCCTCCATCAGAGCCACGTTGCTTAAGCCGGATAGAGCCAAAGGGTAGTGCTATGTCATCTACAACCACAAGCAGGTTCTCAAGCGGCAGTTTTTCTTGATTCATCCAATATCTCACTGCAACTCCACTAAGGTTCATAAACGTAGAAGGCTTAAGCAGAAGCAGTTCACAGTTTTTTATCTTAACTGTTGCCATATCTCCATAGCGACATGATTTCCAAATTGCACCGGCACGCTCTGCAAGCACATCCACTACCATGAAACCTGCATTGTGTCGAGTTCCAACATAGTCAGGTCCTATATTGCCAAGTCCGACGATAAGAAACTTTTTCATAGTTGAAATATTTTGAGCCAGATCCTTTTTCTCCTTAGTTTTTACTTGAAATAGTCTAAGAAAGTAATCCTTGATACTCATTTTTTAGATGCTTAGATTTAAAACAAAGGCGATATGGAAGTCCATATCGCCCGATTTTTTTCTGAAAGCTTCGCGATTACTCTGCTTTTGCAGCAGCACCACGAGCAGCTCTTGTAAGCTGAACAGCGCAGACAACAGCGTTCTTTGCATTCATCAGTTCAAGACCTTCAAAGTGGAGGTCGCCAACTGCGAGAGACTTGCCGAGACCGAGGTGGTCTACATTCACTACGAGTTGTTCAGGAATTTCAGTATAAAGGGCTTTCACTTTAAGCTTACGCATAGAGAGCTGGAGCTTACCACCGGCTTTCACACCTTCAGCGTGACCTTCGATCTTAACCGGAACTTCCATTACGATTGGCTTATCAGGATATACTTCGAGGAAATCGATATGAAGAACTGTATCCTTAACAGGTTGGAAAGCGAGGTCTTTCATGATAGCCTTGCGTACCTTTCCGTTGAGTTCGAGATCGATTTCGAAAATTTCCGGAGTGTAGATGAGCTTACGAACATCTTCAGACTTAACAACGATGTCGGTAGTGATGATACCGCGCTTTGAGTCGAGTTCAACGAGTTTTTCGCCAGCTTCAAGAGTACCGGTGTAGGGGAGTTCAACGAGTTTGCCACCATTGAGGACAGCGGGGATTTTACCTTCGTTGCGGATAGCCTTTACAGCCTTCTTGCCAAGGTTTTCGCGAGCCTCAGCCTTTAGTTGAAATGTTTTCATTTTGAGATTGTGTTACTAAAAATATTAAGAATATTTCCCATCACACTGTGGGTCCGACCTAAAACATTCACGATGCTTTTTGGTCGCCCTTTATTGCTTTTGGGCTTTACGAGTGCAAAGTTACAAAAAAAAATTGGAATGTCAACTAAAACTATTGCTTTATTTTAGAATAAACTAATTTTTTCACATTTAGGCTATAACATTGGCATTAAGAGAGGTCTTTTTTTCGCATTCGAGCATTGTTTTGCTTCTCGCGGGTGATTAGTGCCAACATATAGTTTTGAATTGGCAATAAGAACAAGAAGTTAGGTTTTGGGTTGGCATGAATGGCTCTTCCGGATCGAATAGATTGAGCAGGGTTTGCTCTAAGTTTCGCAGGAATTCTTCATTTTGAAAAGCATGAACCACTTGTGCCGCCTTGTCTATCTTTGGATAAGTGTGCTGCCCTTTCTTTAAATAATTAATGTCATATAGTTCAAGCACCATCGGTTGATGGGGCAGATTCACATCATCTCCAAAAAGTCTAAGCACAGGGCGAGGCGCATCTTTATCTAAGTTTTTGTCGGGCAGAGCATCAAAAAGATTCGCATAGAGCCAAAGCTGAAGTAGGTTTCTTCCCTTAAGATCACCTGAAAAAACGCTTTCCATTGACTCCGCCTCAACATGAACAGAACCGGTCTTATAGTCTACAACCCTCAGCCGCTCATTAATATTAGAATCTTCAACCACCTTCACCTTGTCAAGACGGTCGATGGCAAACCTCATGTTGATAAGACGACCGGATGGAATCTCAAGACTCACATTTCCATCAATCTCCACACCATATAAGAGGAAAGGAGCCTGATCAAGATCAAAATCAAGAATCTTAAGAACCTGTCCCCGCAAAATCTTTGCAACAAAGACCACTGATCCACGCAAGTCTGTATCAAGTTGATCATCCGGGCGATGGAAATGCAGTTTATTGATACCCATGCGAATAAGACGATCAATTTCCTTAGTGTTTTTCTTCAATTTGATCAGTTCCGGCGTTATCAATTCAGGAGAAGCAAGATATCTGGATTGCTTTTCTATAGGAAGATAAATATTTTGCATCACGAAATGGAGGATATTTCCTTGAGTGATCGCATCAATATAATCCACCGACACTTCATCGGTGTGAATACGCAATAGATGTTCGAAATAAAAACGAATTTGGCAATCTGCATACCTTGTCAGGGCAGTGGCCGAAAGATTCCTTCCTTGATCACCGGGGTCTGAGAATGCCGATAGCAAATCCATTATCTCAGGAGTCTTTGCAATTGGATATGGTTTCAGGTCAGACTTAGAGATATTGAATGACCAAGATTCAAACTTTATTTTTTCTTTAGCGTATAGATATTGCAACTGCAATATATAACGAGAGACATCGCCACTTCGAGCCCCTTCGGAAGATCTGGAATCATATAAAAGCACCACTTCCTTAGCCCGGGCAATCATTCTGAAGAAATAGTAGGCAAATATTGATTCCGAATAATTCACCGGAGGCAGTGCATAAGCCTTACGCAAAGAGTCGGAAATAAAAGTGCGAACTCTGCGACGAGCCGGAAGAATCCTTTCATTTAGAGAAGGAATCACAATGCGTTCGAAATCAAGTGCTCGAGTCTCAAGCATACCCATCACCTGGAGTCCTTTCAACGGTTGACCTTCAAAATTCACACTCTCGGCTGCAAGCATCCTGTCTGCTAATGCCATGAAAGTGAACCATTGCATAGAAATCTCATATTCAGTCGCAACATCAAGCAGTTGTCGGAGAATTGAACGGTAATAGTCTATGTTGGCAACATCCACACTTTTTTTGAGAAGTTTCGTCTCTGAATTTCCGATGCTGTCAGAAGCCGCTTTCAAAATTCTATCAAGCCATTCCACTACCATCTGAGATGAGGCATCATCCGGGAGTGGAATCAGAAGTTGAGACATGGGCAAAGATACCTTTTGGAGTTCCCTCATGTCGATAATGGCATGATGATGATGCTTTATCCAGTCTTTCACCTTTGTCACATCTTTGCCGAAAAGAGCGTGGCTGAATGGATGGGATAGGAGTGACTCAAAATCCTTAAAATAATAACCTATAGATTGACCGGATTTGCGTCGGCTTCCTTGAAGGCGCTTAATGAGTGTGACGAATGTTGAAACACTCGATAGTTTCATAGGATACCCCATAGTAAGATTGACATCTTCCACGCAATCCGGAAGAGAATAGAGCATCGGAATCAGGAGAGCCTCATCAGGAAGCACCACTGCCACTTTTGCATTCTTGAAATCGTGAGAAGCAACACGCGCACTTATGTCTTCAAGCACTTTGCCTACAGCTTTAGCCTGTAAAGAATTAGACGGAACAGCAATAACATTAATGCTATCAGGCATATCACTCACTTCTGATGCCTCAAGATAGCGGGCAGTCCATAGCGGAGAGGGCCAGTTTTTACATCCGTATTTCACATATCGTCCGGCAGCAGAACTACTGTCATTGATCACAGGGCCGACGATATCCCATAAAAAATCAGCATAGGGTTCAGATTCGTCATTTACAGTATATGAAGAGAGTGCATCAAATATTCTTCTTTCAGAATGAGTCAAAGCATTGAACCCTACAAAAACAATCTTATCGGCATCAATAGAATCCGGTATTTCTTTTTCGAGTATATCCGCCGCCATACGATAAGCACCACCTGAAGATATAAGATCAAGTGATTCCAAACTATCATTAAACGAATGATAAAGCGGAGCCATCATCTGCCAAATAGGAATAAACTTCCGGTGAAGTTCATCATCCTTATTATCATTGAAATTTTTCCAAAATTTAGTGGCAATATTTTCAGGATCGTAAACTTGACCGAAAAACTCCTCCATCACCTTCAATTGTTCCTCGGTAAGGAAATTAGAGTTTATTTCCTTTATATCCTTTACATTCTTGAAGATTTCATCAGGATTCACATCGTGCATATCCACTTCGTTGAAATCAGAAAGGGCAGTTTCCCCCCATCGGCGGAAACGGTCGAAATCTTGAATGTCAGGGTTTCCTTCACGCTTTTGTAGAGATATGTAAGCACGATATAGGATAAACAATAGTTCCATACGGCTCGCTACTACACGCCCACAAACTTTTTCTACGAAATCAGCCATAGTCAAGACTTGGGGCAGCAAGGCAGATTTGCCACGTTGCAGAAATTTGAGATTATTCAGGAAGAATGTGCCGGCACGTCTGTTTGGAAACACAAACAAAGTAGACGATAGATCTTTATAATGCTCAAGATATGCGCGAGCCACCGACTCAAGAAATGGAATAGCCATCGTATAGTCTTTTTTTATGCAAACTTAATAAAAAAATTTGGTTCAGCCTTATTTTTTTTGTAAATTTGCAATTACAATTGATTAGGAATGAAATTCTCAGACATAACAGGACATAACAATACGATAGAATCACTGAGAGAACTTGTCGACTCAGACCATATCCCGCATGCAATTTTACTTGGAGGACAAGAAGGAATAGGGAAGATGAGATTGGCAAGAGCTTTCACCAATTATCTCTATTGCATGAACCGACAGAATGGCGACAGTTGTGGAAAATGTCCTGCATGTCTTCAAAACGAGCATCACAATAACCCGGACGTCCATTTCATATTCCCAAGGACCGGAGCAAAACAAAAGTCGACGGATATGTTTCTTCCGCAATGGAATGAATTTATCGACAAACACTCCTTTATGCCAAAAGAAGAGTGGGCTAGGGCTATAGATGCGGGTAATACTGTCCCCGTAATATATAGGAATGATGCAAATGAAATTTCAAGGACCGCGGTTCTGTCAAGTTTTGCTTACCGATATAAGACCTATATCATTTGGATGCCTGAAAAGATGCAGCCGGAATGCGCAAATGCTTTGCTGAAGTTGCTTGAGGAGCCGTATCCCGACACGCTATTCATACTTGTTAGCAATGCTCCGGGACAACTCCTTCCTACAATCTTCTCGCGTACCCAAAGATTTAACATGAAGCCATTGACCGACGATGAAGTCTGCAAGATTCTAACTTCTGAAGGGATGGCATATCCTGAGGCCCAAGAAATTGCAGCACTTTCCGAGGGGAACATGATAAAAGCCTATGATATGGCTGGCGAAGGGGGAGAGATGAAAGAGTTTTCCGGATATTTCATCCAGATGATGCGACTGTGTTATGCACAAAATGCAGCAAGCATAAGGATGCTTAGCGATGTCATAGCAGCATTTGGAAGAGAGAAGACAGCCAGATATCTCGCATACTGTGCGAGAATGACCCGCGAAAGCTTCATCAATAATCTGAAAGTGCCTCAGTTGAATGCCATGACTCGTGGAGAAGCTGACTTCAGTGTCAAATTTTCACCTTTCATCAACAACAGAAATGTAGAGCGGATAATGTCTGAAATTCAAAGGGCGCATGATGATGTCTTAAGGAATGGGAACGGACGTCTTGTCATGTTTGACTTTATGCTCAAGATCATGATGCTATTAAGAAAATAATAAATATACCTAAATAAACTTATAAAAATGAAACCAACATTGTTTATTCTTGCTGCAGGAATGGGCAGCCGCTATGGTGGCTTGAAGCAGCTTGATTCTCTCGGACCATCAGGAGAAACTATCATGGACTATAGCGTATATGATGCTCTTCGTGCCGGATTTGGCAAGATCGTATTTGTGATTCGCCATGACTTCGAACAAGACTTCCGCGACAAGGTGATCTCAAAATATGAAGGTCACGTTCCCGTAGAAGTTGTGTTCCAAGACATCCATGACCTTCCGGAAGGTTTCAGCGTACCTGAAGGGCGTCAGAAACCATGGGGCACCAACCATGCAGTGCTTATGGCTAAGGATGTGATCAAAGAACCATTTGTAGTCATCAACGCTGACGATTACTATGGTCCTGAAAGTTTCAAACTCGCTGCCGAAACTCTCAAAGATCTTGAAGGAAAGACAGGAGAGTACTGTATGATCGGCTTTAAGATTGAAAACACACTAAGCGAAAATGGAGGTGTGAGCAGAGGTCTTTGCGAAGTGAATGAAGATGGATATCTCACCGGAGTAAAAGAATGCCATGGCATCCAGCGCAAAGGTGATGGTCTGATCCACATCGAAGATGAAGTGGAAAAACCATTCCCTGCAGGAAGCAGCGTGAGCATGAATATGTGGGGATTCACACCGGACTATTTCGGATATAGCGAAAAGGCTTTTGTGAAATTCCTTCAGGAGCATGGGAATGAGTTGAAATCAGAGTTCTACATACCGACTGTGGTCAACGACCTTATCCAGAATGGCGAAGCAACTTTGAAAGTAGTTCAGACTCCTTCAAAATGGTTTGGCGTGACATTTGCCGCAGATCGCCAGGCAACCGTAGATCAGTTTAAAGCTCTTGTTGATGCGGGAGTATATCCATCACCATTATTCTCAAAGTAAGCAATGGCAACAAAGATATTGGTAACCGGTGGCACCGGGTATATCGGCAGCCATACCGTGGTAGAACTTCAGCAAGCAGGATATGAAGTCGTTATTATCGACAACCTTTCCAACTCTAATAGAGAAGTTCTGAAAGGGATAGAGGCTATTACCGGAATTGCACCGGTATTTGTAGAAGGTGATTGCACAGATATTGAGACCCTGAAGAAACTTTTTGAGCAGAATCCCGGCATAAAAGGAATCATCAACTTCGCTGCGTCAAAGGCAGTAGGAGAGAGCGTTCAGAAACCGCTTCTGTATTATCGCAATAATCTCAATACTCTTATCAATCTTCTTGAGTGCATGCCGCAATATGGAGTAAAAGGAATTGTATTCTCAAGCAGTTGCACCGTATATGGAGAGCCTGACGTTAATCCGATAGATGAGACAGCGCCAATTAAGCCTGCAACATCACCTTACGGAAACACAAAGCAAATTTCAGAAGAGATAATCACTGACTATATCCATAGTGGAGCACCTGTTAAGAGCATAATCCTACGCTACTTCAACCCGATAGGGGCACATCCAAGTGCAAAGATCGGAGAGTTGCCATTAGGAGTGCCGCAAAATCTTGTGCCATATCTGACACAAACAGCCGCAGGAATCCGCAAGGAACTGACAGTGTTTGGAGATGATTATAACACACCTGACGGAAGTTGCATCCGCGACTACATTGATGTAGTAGACCTGGCAAAGGCTCACGTAGTGGCAATGAAAAGAATGCTCGACGGCGAAGACACCGACAGCATCGAGATCTTCAATCTTGGCACCGGACGCGGAGTATCTGTGCTTGAACTGATCAATGCATTTGAAAAAGCAACCGGAGTGCCTATACCTCACAAGATTGGGGCAAGGCGTGAAGGAGACATTGAAAAGATCTGGGCTATTCCCGACAAGGCAAACAATGTGCTCGGTTGGAAGGCCGAAATTCCTGTAGAAGAAACTTTGGCAAATGCATGGAGATGGCAGACATCTTTGAAGTAATGTCCCATCTCATAAAATAGGAAGTAAGAATTTTTTTGTAAATAATCACATAA
>CAMWQF010000120.1 GCA_947176285.1 uncultured Porphyromonadaceae bacterium | reverse complement strand
CATTTAATAGTTTTTTCATTATTGATATTAGATTGTTTTAGTTTTCTAAAGATTTTTGAGGCTCAATATGGCTTCATTCATGTTAGGATTTCCAAAAACATAACTTCCTGCCACAAGCACATCAGCCCCTGCTGCTGCAAGCAAAGCCCCTGTCTTATCATTGACTCCACCATCTACCTCGATCATGGCCTTTGACCCGGATCCATCCCGAAGCGTCTTGAGTTTCTTGACCTTTTCTAGTGTATGATTGATAAATGGCTGACCTCCAAAACCGGGTTCTACCGACATAAGAAGTACAAGATCGAGATCCTGGATAATATCAGTCATCGTTTCTACCGGAGTAGCGGGATTTAGAGTTACTCCAGCCATCATTCCTGCCTCATGAATATGCTGCACTGTGCTATAGAGATGAAGGCATGCTTCTTGATGAACATTCATAATTGCCGCACCTAAATCTCTGACATGAGAGATCCATTTTTCCGGTTCTACTGTCATCATATGCACATCCAACGGTTTTTTGCAAACCTTTGCCACACCTTTAAGCACCGGAAATCCAAAGGAAATATTTGGCACGAAAACACCATCCATCACGTCAAGATGAAGGAAATCTGCTTCTGAAGCATTTATTTTTTCTATTTCACTACTGAGATTCAGAAAGTCAGCAGCAAGCAATGATGGAGATATCTTCATTTCTGTTGATCGTAGTTCTTCTTCTTGAAGGCATTATAAAGAATATAGAGTATGCAAATAGCCAGCAAAGCATACCCGGCATATGTGAGATAACTATTGTATTGCTCAACCTTTTCAAACAAATCTTCAGGGGACACATGAAGCGATAGCCAATATCCGAGAGCCGCAAGAATAGCATTCCATACGAAGGCTCCAAGAGATGTGAAGAGAGCAAAAACTCCTATATTCATCTTTGAAAGTCCAGCCGGTATAGAAATAAGCTGACGTATAGCAGGAATCAGACGCCCTATGAAAGTAGAGATAGCGCCATGCTTGTCGAAATATGCCTCAGCCTTATCTACTTTTGCCCTATCAATCAGACACGCGTGACCAAACCTGCTGTCGGCGAAAGCATAAATTATTGGCCTGCCTACCCATAAAGACAAGAAATAATTGACAAAAGCACCACAAAGAGCACCCAACGTTGCGACAATCACAACCATAAAGATATTCATGTCTCCCCCCACTCCTGTATTAGTACAAGCAAGATATGCTGCCGGAGGAACCACCACTTCGCTCGGGAATGGAATGAACGAACTCTCAATGGTCATGAAGAGAAACACAAATAGATAGTTTGCATTCTCAACAAACCACTGGAAAAATTGTGACGCGTCAAATAGACTTGCAAGTATCATGTCTGTTGTATAGGTATTTTTACAAAAAGCAATATACTTACCCACATGGGCATTACTTAACTGCAAATTTAATAATTTTATTCCGTTCCTACAACAATGAGAAGTTAAAAATTAAGTTTCAGGCAATTTTTTTAATAAATTTCCTACTTCTTCAATAAAAACATCATCATCGAGGTCGTACGGCATCCAATTAATAGGAATTCCTCTCCGTTCCATTCCACGAAACCAAGTCATCTGCCGCTTCGCAAACTGATGGATCGCTATTTCAAGTTGTCGCTTCATTTCATCTAGACTCAACTTTCCAATCACATGAAGCGTGACAAATTTGTATTCAAGACCATAATATATAAGATCATCCGGGTCTACCCCTCCTTCAATAAGCGACTTGATTTCATCAATCATCCCTTCGTCAAGCCTGGCAGCAAGACGTTTGCTAATTTTTTGTCGTCTATCTTCTCGCGGAATATCAAGACCAATCACCAGGCTTTTTTTTGGTCGGGCGGTAGCCTTATCTGCATTGGCGGCTTCTTCAGGATGCTCTACATAATATTGCTGAATCTCTATAGCCCTCAAGGCTCGGTCGCGTGTATCAACATCTGTCGTGTTGTGAAGGGTTTTATATCCACTTAGTATCTTTGTCAGTTCTTCAAGTGATTTTCCTGAAAGCGACATTCTCAATTCTTCATTTCGAGGCACTTCCGGCATGACGAGTCCTGATAATGCCGCCTCGACATACATGCCGGTACCTCCGCACAATATCGGCAGGTTTCCCCTACTTATTATCTCTTTTTCTGCTCTATTATAATCTTGCAAATATCGGTGAAGATTATACTTATCGCCGGCATCAGCAATGTCAATCAAATGATATTTCACGTCGCCATATTCACACAAGTCTTTACCTGTGCCTATATCCATTCCCCTATATATTTGGCGACTATCCCCGCTAATAATTTCTCCGCCAAAGGCTTTGGCAATCTGAACACCTCTTCGAGTCTTTCCGCATGCTGTAGGTCCGACCACAGCTAAAACCTCCGGTAGTTGGTTTTTCTTCATCGTTGCTTTTTCTCGTATTGACGTTGTGACCCACTTCCGGAAAGTTCTCGCAAGAACTTCTTAATCTTGAAAAACCTTGTATCGCTGTTGAATTGGGAAATCTTTATCCATTTATTGTCTTGAAGATCAATTTTTGTATTTCTGACGTCAGCCAAAGTGAAACTTCCTTTATACGACTTGATGCGGTTTTTTCTATTTCCGTTCTCGTCAAAAATACGCTCAGTCAGAATTATAGTGGAAAGGCGAGAAAGGTCGTTAAGGGCATTAGATGCCATTTTAGTCGGGTGCTCGCTATAAAGTTTCTTAATTTCATCGAAATGAATCCATTCTCCAGGCATACCCATATCCTTATATTCTGAAATATCACCATCTAAAAAATAGAAATACCTCAAAATGGTATGCTTGTCAACACCGGCAAGCGGACGCCCAAAGAAGAATCGAAGTTCCCCGCCTTTCTGCCCTGTCATCTTTTCAATTATTTGTCTAACTTCAGTGGTAGGAATTCCGTTTACCGTACGCTTGGTAATGAATGGAGAGTCATACACTCCGTCTACTTGATTTAGCCTGTCGAAAGCATTACGGTCGACATAGATATATTCTCCACATATCACGTAAAATCGCAGATAAGTCCGGGCAGTGATATCACGTAATTCTTCCGGAGTAATTATCTCATTATGTTCCAAGAGATCAAGATACAAATTATAGTATCTTATCATGAAATATATTTCATCAAGTATCACCATTATGATGACAATCCAAAGAAATATATACCAGTCTCTTCCATTCCGGTTGACATTGACATATTCATTAAGGTAATACCACCATATGATGCATGTCAAGACAGCAAAAATTATAGCAAGATTTTTTAGTTGAAAATCAGTTTCCTTACTTGAAATAAAACCAAAATATCCTCTTTCCTTTACATTTCCATATTCGCTCCTAAAATGTCTATATGAAGGCATTGAATTTTTAAAAAACAATGCAAACAGCGTGACTACCAGTGAAGTAGGCAGCAGGATCAATGACGGCAGGTAAGGATCATTAAAGAATATAATCTCATTTGGGAAATGATATAAATCAAGCACCTCGATAACGACCATGATAACACTAATGAAAGTATAGCATATGAGAATATAAAGCATAGTCTCCACAATCACCATACACCCGTTTACACTCTGCACCCTGTTGTTCCATAACATGGTGTAGAGAATAGCACAAAGAAATAGCGAAAGCACCGGAGCCATATAATAAGGCAACATATGTGATCCACCCATTACCACTCCTATGCACAAAAGGGATATGGCAAGATTGCGCCATAGGTAATAGAGTTGCATGCTGTTGATTTTCCTCAGGTCTTCCATATGTGTCGGTCAGTTTGTCGTTGGTCTGATTAAATTATTTGCCAAGATTAGTATCAAGGAAATCCACAATCTTTCTATAGAGTTGTGTCCTTGCATTGCAAGTGCGAAGAGAATGATCCATTCCGGTAAAAACCATCATGTCAAAAAGATGTCCTTCGAAACTTAGTTTGGAAGTGTATTTCAATGTATTGTAGAAATGCACATTGTCGTCGCTCGAGCCGCTCATGATCAAAAGTTTGCCTTTCAAGCGATGTGTGCGGCCGATTGCCGAAGCTTCATTATAACCTGCCTCGTTCTGTGCCGGAGTGCGCATGAAGCGTTCGGTATATATGGAATCATACCATCTCCAATCCGTAACAGCCGCCATTGCAATTCCACATTTAAACGGAGTATTCTGTGCAGTCATCTCCATGAGGGTCATGTAGCCACCATAACTCCAACCAAAAAGTGACATTTTCGAAGCGTCGATATAAGGCAATCTGGCAATGGCATTCGCTCCGGCAATCTGATCAATTGTCTCATATTTTCCAAGATGCATGTAGACGCTATGCATCCAGGCAGAACTCTTGCCGCCGGTGCCGCGTCCGTCAACAGTTGCTACTACGTAACCCGACTGAGCGATAAAATTCAATCCATCAAGATGCCATTTGTTTGTTACTTCCTGCGAGCCGGGACCATTATACTGATACATCAAGAGGGGATACTTTTTAGATTCGCTGAAACCCGCTGGCTTCATTATCATTGCATCCATGTCGGCACCCTCATCATTTTTCACAGTTGTAAGTTCAAACTTAGGAGATCCGGAATATTTTGCCGCATATGCTTCATTCATCTCCAGTTCCGAGATTTTCTTACCGGCAGTGCTCCAGACCGTATACTGTGGAGGAGTCTTAAGGTCGCTCCAATTTCTGACATAATAGGTGAAATCCTTGCTAAAATCACAAATTTCCCATCCAGGCATGTCATGTAGAAGTTTCATTACTCCTTTTGAATCTACAGAAGCAACATTTCTGTTGACAGCTCCAAGTTTTGTTGTCTGCATAAAATGAGTTCCGGAAGCAGATTTTCCATAATATGCTGTCACATTGAACTCTCCATCAGTTATCTGGCGAAGTTGGCGACCATTATAACTGTATTCGTAAAGATGTGTCCACCCGCTTCTGTCTGATGCTATCACGAATGAATCGTCGCCATATGACACCATATTATAGACATCATCATCAATCCAAGCCTTACTTTGCTCAGAATACACTTGCGTGGCTACAGTAGATGCCGGATTCACACTGAAAATCCGGATATCATTTTGATCTCTGTTGAGTTTCATCACCATGAGCCTCTCCCCTTTCCCGTCAAAACGGATATTAGGAACATAATCTTCTTTCCCAAGATTAAGTTCCATCTCCTTCGTTACTCTTGAATTCAGGTCGTAGGCATGGACGGAAACCTGAGAATTAGGATATCCGGGCAGAGGATATTTATATGTGAAGGAAGATGGGTATGGATCACCTAACGGGTCTTTTTCACAAAATGAGCGATAGTCATCAAAACTATAAGCCGGGACATCTGTCTCATTCCATTTCAAAAAAGCGAGTGTCTGGTCATCACCACTCCAACATAAAGAGCATTGCACTCCGAATTCTTCTTCATACACCCAGTCAGGTGCACCATTGGTGATCTTGTTCACTTCGCCATCAGTAGTGACAGCAATATCTGTCTTATAATCTAGATTGGATATGAATATATTGTTATCTCTGACATATGCAATGCGAAGACCATCGTGCGACATAGTGGCACCACGCTGCGCTCCTTTTGTCGAGACTCTCTGCATTGTGCCGCGCATAGTGTCATATACATAGTATTCAGCGGTGAAACTATAGCGCCAGATTCCTTCCACATCATTCCAAAGAAGGATCTTTCTGCCATTATCTGAAACCTGATAACCATCAAATGAATCAATTTTCAATTCACCTTTGACAGCATCCAGATCGAAAAGAGTTCCTGTCTTTTTGCCGGTCTCATAACTATATATATCGATTTTCCGTCCATCTTTGCTCACCATGCTATACGTCTTACCATCGGCAAGCGGGCGCATTACCCCTATTGCGGCAGGACGACAAACCTGCAAGTCGCAATAGTCGCGAGCATCGAGGGTGGCAGCATTCGCAGATGCTGAAATTCCGGCAATTACTGTCAGCAGAAAAGCTGTATTCTTCATATCCAGATAATCAATTAATAAGAACGTGCAAATATTACGCGGCGCGCAGATGGCTTGCCGGTCACCATGCAAACACCGGGAGTGGTGTCTCCTTCAAACGGTATGCATCTGATAGTGGCCTTGGTCTCTTCCTTGATCTTCTCTTCTGTCTCCGGAGAGCCGTCCCAATGAGCAAGAATGAAACCACCCTTTTCTATTTTCTCTTTGAATTCTTCATAAGTGTCGGCAGTCGTAGTCATCTCTTCGCGATATTTGCGAGCCTTTTCAAGAAGATTCTTCTGGATATCTTCAAGCAACTTCTCAACAGTATCTTCGATTCCGTCAAGAGGCATAGTTTCTTTTTCAAGAGTATCACGACGCATCACCTCAACAGTGCCGTTTTCAAGATCGCGAGCGCCGATTGCAAGACGCACAGGAACACCCTTCACCTCATAGTCGGCAAATTTGAATCCCGGACGCTTATTGTCGGCATCATCATATTTCACACTTATTCCCTTAGCACGCAGATTCTTGACTATGGTGTCTACTCTCTCTGATATCTTTGCAAGACTTTCAGCATCTTTATAAATTGGCACTATCACCACTTGTATAGGAGCGAGATGCGGAGGAAGCACAAGTCCGTTGTCATCAGAATGCGTCATAATAAGTGCGCCCATCAATCGGGTAGACACGCCCCAGGAAGTTGCCCACACATACTCAGGTTTGTTCTCCTTGTTCATATAAGTCACATCAAATGCCTTAGCAAAATTCTGACCAAGGAAATGGCTTGTTCCGGACTGAAGTGCTTTTCCGTCTTGCATCATTGCCTCAATGGTGAAAGTATCAACAGCTCCGGCAAATCTCTCATTAGGTGACTTCACACCTTTGATGACAGGAACAGCCATATAGTTTTCAGCGAAGTCAGCATACACCTCAAGCATCTTTCTTGCCTCTGCCTCCGCTTCCTCTTTTGTAGCATGAGCGGTATGGCCCTCCTGCCAAAGGAATTCGGCAGTGCGCAAAAACATTCTTGTTCTCATCTCCCAACGCATCACATTTGCCCACTGATTAATGAGAATCGGAAGGTCGCGATAGGAATGAATCCAATTTTTATATGTATTCCAGATGATTGTCTCCGATGTAGGACGAATGATTAACTCTTCCTCAAGTCTTGCCTCCGGGTCAACGACCACACCGTTGCCTTCCGGATCATTCTTAAGTCGATAGTGAGTCACAACTGCACATTCTTTTGCAAAACCTTCCACGTGCTCCGCTTCGCGGCAAAGGAAAGATTTCGGAATGAGGAGCGGGAAATATGCGTTCTGATGACCTGTAGCCTTAAACATGTCGTCAAGTGTACGCTGCATTTTTTCCCATATGGCATAGCCATAGGGCTTAATCACCATGCAGCCGCGCACTGCAGACTGCTCTGCAAGGTCGGCCTTAACTACAAGTTCGTTATACCACTGCGAATAATTGTCAGATCTCTTTGTAAAATTTTTTAGTTCTTTTGCCATAACTATGCAAATATATTTTCCCTAAAAGGTTTATTTTTGTATGAAGATTATATTTCTTTGGTATCTACGTGATTAACAGTGCCAATATATTTTCAACGAAGCCTGTCTGCCGCCCTTAATTTCTTCTGATCGCTTGAAATCAGGCGATATGCCAAGATATCAGCAATAAGCGCCAACAGAGGAGCACATACAAATACACTCCAAGTGACATCGGCTTTAAAATCTGATGCAAACTTCGGGGCAGTGAATGCAACAATCACTCCTGCAGAAATACTTAATAGTCCTGAAATCAATGCCACTTTCTTCTGCAGATTCAGATTCTTGAAACAAAATATATCAATCAGCGGAAGAAGGCATGCCAAGAGCGACAGGATAAAAAGAATTAGAGTGCTATTACCTGTCACTTCGTTTGGCGCGGTTGCAATCCCTTCCCTGAAAATTCCAAGCGCAGTGACGCCAAATGTGTAAGCCTCCGCCTGTATCTGCCCAAGTGAACAGAATGAAAAAATACCCATCATAATCCCGGCAATCAGCAACATCACCGACTGCCATCTTTGTATAACCA
>CAMWQF010000119.1 GCA_947176285.1 uncultured Porphyromonadaceae bacterium | reverse complement strand
CTATGTCAATATCTTGGATCTCCCGGAAGAGCACAGAAAAATAACGGCAGTCGATGGCTATATCCATACTATGCCAACTGACACAGAATTCGATTTAGTCTACTGCAAAGGATTCTTTGGTATAGATATCTTCGAAAATGCCATCAATATCCGTTATCCTTCTGAGAATCCAGTGCCTGAGTAAGATCCGCTATGATATCGTCAATATGCTCGGTGCCTATGCTTAGACGCACTGTGGTAGGAGTGATGCGCTGGCGCTCAAGTTCTTCCGGCTCAAGCTGTGAGTGAGTCGTCGTATAAGGATGAATAGCAAGTGATTTCACATCAGCTACATTAGCAAGAAGTGAGAAGATCTTGAGCGAATCAATAAACTTCCATGCATCTTTCTGATCTCCCTTGATCTCGAAAGTAAAGATGGAGCCAGCCCCATTGGGATAGAGTTTCTTATAAAGGTCATGATCCTTATGGTCAGGAAGCGACGGATGGTTCACTTTTGCCACTTTAGGATGGTTGGCAAGAAATTCCACCACCTTAAGAGCATTCGCCACATGACGCTCCACTCGAAGCGACAGAGTCTCTACACCCTGAAGAAGTATGAAAGCATTAAACGGTGATATCGCTGCCCCTGTATCGCGAAGGATGACGGCACGTATGCGAGTCACGAACGCTGCATTTCCTGCCACATCAGAAGTAGCCGTATTGGATGCCGACAAACTTGATTGCGGATTCATGGCTTTCTGCTACTTAAAGATGAAGCAACACTCCTATGAAAATGCCACACGCATAATGGAGGCCATTCAACATATACCCGAAATAGCCGAATGCTACAATATCTCCGGCGACTATGACTTCCTCCTGAAAATATATACCCGCGACATGAAAGCATATCAGAAATTTCTACTTCGTATTCTCGGCGAAATAGACTGCATAGGCTCACTCAACAGTTCCTTCGTCCTTGGCGAAGTCAAAAATGAGCACCAACTCCCCTCCCCATCATCAATACGCTGAGCCAATTTTGTCAATGTAAAATGTTTTTATTATCTTTGTAAAAATTTTTGTTTCAGACGTTTTTAACAATATTCTAACAATCAATTCCATGAAAAAATTTTACAGTTCTCTCTTCCTCTCTGCACTTGCTTTGGCAGGTTCTCAAACTCTTTCTGCCCAACTAATCATAAACGAGATTATGCAGTCTAACATCGATTGCATCATAGACGATCTTAATGAATTTCCCGATTCCTGGGTAGAAATCTACAACCCGGGACCCAATAACGAGAACCTTGCTGATTATAAAATAGGCACTAAAGACAAAGCAAAGAAAGCATACCAACTCCCGGAACGAAATCTGCAACCGGGAAAATTCCTAGTGATATACTGTGATAAGGCAGACCACCGTCTTCATACCGACTTCCGTCTTGAGTCTGGAAAGGACGGAGCAGTCTATCTCTTTAAAAATGATGAAGTGGTCGACCATCTTGAGGGCCTCAAGAAACAACCGTCTCCAAATATCGCTTATGGTCGCCTATCCGAAGATTCCGACAAATGGGGCTATCAGGCAATTCCGACTCCGGGCAAAGCAAACTGCGGAGAAATATGCAAAGAAATTTTAGGAAATCCCGGATTTAGTCACCCGGGCAAGATCTCTTCGGAAAAATTCGACCTTACCCTCTCTTTGCCAGAAGATGCTCCGGAAGGCACTCAAATCAGATACACCCTCGATGGCAAAGAGCCCACCGAATCAAGCACCCTTTACACATCTCCGATTAAAATCAATGGCACAAAGACTGTGCGTGCAAAACTCTTCTGCGACGGATACCTCTCACCCCGCTCCACAACTCACTCCTACATCTTCCATCCCAGAAAACTAACTCTCCCCGTAGTGTCAATGGTCACAAACCGCGACTATTTCTACGACAATAAACTTGGAATTTACATTGAAGGAAACTATACAAAATACACCCCGAATTACGAATACGACTGGCGACGACCTGTCAACATCGAATATTTTGAGGCAGAAGATAAAGAAAGTTCTTTCAACCAGCTTTGCGAAACTAGAGTCAAAGGCGGTGCTACTCGTGGAAACCCTTTGAAATCACTTGCCGTATACGCCAACAAGCGTTTCGGTGAGAAACGCTTCAACTACGAATTCTTTCCCGATCAGACTCCGGAAATTTCGGAATTCAAATCATTTGAAATGCGAAATTCCGGCAATGATTTCGACTACTTATACATGCGTGATGCCATCATTCAGCAGTCTATGGGAATGAACTGCGATCTCGATTGGCAACCATCACGCCCCGTAATATTTTACATCA
Organism: uncultured Porphyromonadaceae bacterium; assembly: GCA_947176285.1. Lineage (GTDB taxonomy): Bacteria > Bacteroidota > Bacteroidia > Bacteroidales > Muribaculaceae > Lepagella. Next base: position 5,800 of record CAMWQF010000119.1, on the reverse strand, counting down.
ACGGTGAATACAAAGGTATCTTAAATATTCGTCCAAGAAGCAATGAAGACTACGTCTATTCATACTATGACGGTCTTGAAGATATAGATATCATCGAAAAATGGGAAGAACTAAAGGAAGGGACCTGGGACAATTTCAATGCTTTCAAAGATTTTTATACCGAAAAGGGACATTCATTTGAAGAATTCGATGCCCTAATGGATACTCAAGAATTCTGCAATCTTATGATTATGGGCACTTTCTTCGACAACAAGGATTTCCCTGGCAACAACATCGTAATGTGGCGTCCTATTGCCGACGGTGGCAAATGGCGTTGGATTGCTAAAGACACTGACTTTGGCTTGGGTCTATATGGAGAGCGCTACAACTATCCAACCCTCAACTGGATCACGACCCCGGGATATGACAATAACCGCAACGACTGGGCTAATTCTGCTGATGCTACTCGACTGTTCCGTCGATTGCTCGATATTCAGGAATTCAAAGATATGTTCATTGACCGGTGTGCAATCTATATGGGCGATTTCCTTACATCCAAATGCATTAATGATAGAATAGCAAAACGATACGATGAACTTAAATCAGAATACAAATTCCATCGTGATCAATTCAACCCTTGGTGGCCTAACTACGATAGTGAAATTAGTTCTGCAAAGAATTGGGTAAATCAACGATGGGGATTTTTCTATACTCACCTTGCAAATTTCTTTAATCTGAAGTCTCCTATTTCGCTGACAATAAACCAAGGAAACAATTCTTCTGACCGCACGCTGATCGTCAACGACGTGCCCCTGGTAGCTACCGAATTCAACGGCAAATTCTTCCCTCAAAGAAGACTTACTGTAAAATCCGAATCTCAATCAGATGGGCTATTTGTCAGTGGTTGGGAAGTGAAAGTGACCACGAATTCTTCCACCACCCATCAGACTTACAATACTGAAACTCTTGACATACAAATGCCGGAGGGCTCTAATGTGGAAATATCAGCAATCCTCACCTCCGAACCACTCGCAGTAGAAACGATCAATACAGATATTGATCCGGCAAAGCCTTGCGACATATTCGACACCACAGGCAGATATCTCGGTTCATTACAGAATGCTTCCTCTACACTCGACGCTGCATCCTTGACCCTCAACCAAGGCATCTACATCCTACGCCAAGGCAACTCATCCATGAAAATCATTTTAAAATAAATTCATGCAACATAACCATCTAATAAACATGAGAAGAATACTTTCTTTGGCAAGCCTTATCGTAGCGACCGGTATCGCTACTGCAAGCGCACAAACATATAAGGAGTGGGATGACGTAAGCGTCACTCACTTAAACAGAGAGCGTGCCCACACGCTTGGCATTCCGCTTTCTGAGATCTCTTCCGAAAATTCTACCGATATAGAAAAGTCACCCTACTATAAGTCGCTCAATGGAGTATGGAAATTCAAATGGGTGGCAGACCCCGGGAAAAAGCCTGCTGGCTTCGAAGCTCCCGAATACTCCGTAGACGGTTGGGACGACATTGACGTGCCGTCTGCATGGCAGGTCTATGGCGTACGAAACGACAAAAAATGGGACAAGCCTCTATACTGTAATGTTGCATACCCATTTAGCTACGATGAGAAGACATACAGCGTCATGGCAAACCGCCCCGGATGGTTCACCTACAACGATAACATGAAAAACCCCGTCGGCAATTACCGCCGTTCATTCACCGTACCGAAAGACTGGGACGGAAGGGATGTCTACGTCAGATTCAACGGTGCCGGACACGGCTATTACGTGTGGGTAAATGGAAAGTTTGCCGGGTATGCTGAAGATTCCTATCTCCCTTCGGAATTCAAGATCACTGACCTTCTTCAAGATGGTGAAAACACTTTAGCAGTACAGGTTTACAGATTTACAAGCGGATCTTTCCTTGAGTGTCAGGACTATTGGCGAATGACTGGCATAACACGCGATGTATTCCTATGGTCAGCACCTAAGACTCAGATTCGCGACTACTTCGCTAAAACCACACTCACCGACAACTACACCAACTCAACTGTAAATATTGAGACTATCATTGAAGGAGTTCCAATCAACGGAACTCTTACAGCAAAGATAATGGATGGAGGTGCTGTTATGGCTGAAAAGACAATCCCGGTCAACCGGACCGGCAACTACGATCTTTCTATACCGGTCAGCGGGCCTAAACTTTGGAGCGCTGAGGAGCCGAACCTCTACGATCTCTCGCTTACACTTACGGATGAAGAGGGCAACGACATAGATCTACGCGGAAACAAACTAGGATTTCGGCAGATAGAGATAGGGAAGAAAGGTGAAATTCTGATCAACGGCCAGCCGCTTCTCATCCACGGTGTTAACCGCCATGACTTCAGCGGAGAATTCGGTCGCACTGTGCCGCGTGAGGAGATGGAGAAAGACGTCATGACTATGAAAAGCCTAAACATCAATGCCGTACGCACAAGCCATTACCCCAATAATCCTTATTTCTACGACCTATGCGACAAATATGGCCTATACATGATAGCCGAAGCTGACGTAGAATGCCACGCCAACACAAAACTCTCAAGTGTGGATGCATTCAAGGATGCGATGGTGGAGCGAAACGAGAACCACGTGCTATGGATGCGTAACCATCCAAGCATTATAATTTGGTCGTTTGGCAACGAGTCTGGTAATGGACCAAACTTCAAAACTGTCTCCACGGCAATCAAGAACCTCGATAAGACACGTCTCACACATTATGAAGGAAACAGCGACTATGCCGATGTGTCCAGCACAATGTACGGTGGTATCGAATGGATGGAAAGTATCGGTCGAGACCGCCAGAATCAAGCAAATAGCGGACAGAAAGTAAAACCTCACCTTCAGTGCGAGAATACACACTCTATGGGTAACTCAATGGGCAACCAGCGTGAGTTCTACGACCTATATGAGAAATATCCGGCACTGGCTGGTGAGTTTATTTGGGACTGGAAAGATCAGGGACTCAAGATGCCGGTGCCGGGTAAACCCCAAGAGACATATTGGGCATACGGCGGCGATTTCGGCGATAATCCCAACGATGGCAACTTCTGCATCAACGGTGTGGTGTTCCCGGATTGCTCATACTCAGCAAAAGCCCTCAACGTGAAGAAGATCTACCAACCGGCTGACTTTATCATGAAAGATAGTGTCAAATATGAATTTGAGATCAAAAATAAACAGGCTTTCCGCGATCTTTCAGGATATGAAATAAGCTACACAGTGCTTGAAGACGGTATCGAGATTGGCAACGGGACTGTTGACAACATAGACGTGAAAGGGGGCAAATCACAAAGTTTCACTCTCTCAAACTTACTTCCGGCTCACCTTGAAGAAGGTGCGGAATATTTCGTACGCTTCTCCGTCACAAACAAAGATGCAACTCCATGGGCAGAAGCAGGCTATGAGGTAGCTTCAGAACAGTTCCGACTGCGCGACGCCATGCACAAAAATCCTTACGCTTCCACGTCTACAGACAATATTGACTTAGCAGATAACAACGACAACTATACTGTCAGCAATTCCAGTTTCAAGGCGGTATTCTCAAAGACCACCGGTGAACTTGAATCATATTCCATTCTCGGAAAAGACATAATTAACTCATCCCTTAGGCTAAACGCATATCGTCTGCCTACAGACAACGACGGCAGACAGAAAGGGACATGGGACGCCATGGGACTCCGTGACCTTAAAGTATCCCCGGGAGAATGGGTCACAACCGTCAATGACAACGGAAGCGTGACACTTACTGTAAACAATACATATACAGGATCAGGTAGTTCTCCGATGTCGTTCAAGACGCAGATGTCATACACCGTGATGACGGATGGCGCGATAGCAGTTAGTTCGCTCATCACTCCTTCTAGAAAAAACGTGACCATACCGCGCATCGGCTTCACCTTTGAAATGCCGAAAGACTTTGAGCAATATACATGGTATGGCCGCGGCCCTTGGGAAAACTATCGCGACCGCAAGGAATCCTGTTTCCCGGGACTTTACCACAGCACTGTATCCGACCAATGGACTCCATATATTCTTCCTCAGGAGACTGGGAATAAAGAAGAGGTTCGGTTCATAACGCTCACCAATGACTCAGATACAGGACTCATGATCGTGGCTCCCGGACAAATGTCAGCAACTGCCAGCCACTGGCGGCCCGCCGACAACATTACTGCACAAAGCCGTGCCAAACATCCCTATCAGGTGAAATTCGCTGATAAGACTGTTGTATGCCTCGACGCGGAGATGCGAGCATTAGGCAATGCAAGTTGCGGTCCTGACGTTCTCGACAAGTATGAACTGCGTGCAAAGTCCACTACTTTCGACTTTATACTGATGCCTATTCTTACTAAACTCACAGATCGAGAACTCGTGGAGATGTCACGCGTGGCAAGTCCGCAATGCCAGCCCGTTGTGATTTCAGCGAATAAAGGAGTTGTGACTCTTTCTACTGAAACGGAAGGAGCAAGAATCAGTTATAGCCTCGACAACGGAGTAAACTATCTTAGCTACACATCTCCAATAAATCTCCCTGACGGAGGATTCATAATGGCATATGCTGAAAAGGATGGTCTGGCAAAGAGCATCGTAACCGAAGCCGACGTGGATATGTTTATCGACAAAAGCAAATGGAGCGTATATCGCGTAGACAGCAACCAAGGTGGCGGTGAGGATGCTCGAAATGCCATCGACAACAATTCTTCAACCATATGGCATACAAGCTATGGCAACAACACCACTTCCTGCCCGCACGAGATAATCATTGATATGCACGATACCTATGAGGTTTCTGGTTTTGTGTATGAAGGTCGCCCGGACATGAGCAACGGACGAGTGAAGGATTTCGAGGTATATTTGGGAAATAATCCGGAGATTTGGGGTGCACCTGCAGCCACCGGGACATTCAAGGATGTGGCGGGAGAGCAGATTGTGGAGCTTTCGGCTCCAGTCAATGCAAGATACTTCAGGCTGATCGCTATTTCGGAAGTGAACGGCAATGCATGGTCATCAGCAGCCGAACTCGGCATAAAGGCGTTGAAAAAGGGAGAATCGGAGCCTGAACCTTCCGAAACGAAGATATTCGAGCCAGCCACTGTCTACTATATCCAGGAGGCTGAATCCGGATTATTCCTACATAGCGATGCTAACGGGACCGACGGAAAATTCCGTCTAGGAAAACTCGATGCTTCAAATCCTTCTTATCAGTTTACTCCTAAACTCAAAAACCATTTTACGTCTTTTTTTACTTTTCGCACCGGGGATGGATATATGACTGAAGGTGACAGTTACTGGAAAACTGGACTTGCCTCCTCTGAACCGGCTACCGCTAAAGCAGTGCAAGTGGAGAAAGTTGAAGGAGGCTACAACTTGCGAGCCTTGTGGAAAGGGAGTACCGATTATTTCGGTGTGGATAGCCGACAAGTTGGATCATACATATATACAGACAAGAAAAATCCCGTCCTCTTCAAGTTCATTTCTGCCGAAGAAGCCGGTGTAGGTTCGATATATGCTACAGAAGCCAGCGTCTATGACGCCGACGGAAAGATTGGAGTCAAGGTCGACGGCAAAGCCATCGTATCGGTAACCGATACTGAAGGAACACTTCTTTCAAAGAATACTATCACAGATTCAGGTATTGTTCCGGTATCACACCCCGGAGTCTACATCGTCTCAGTTTCTACTTCCGGACATCCCGCCTCCGTACATAAACTGATAGTAAAGTAAAAACACTTTTCTACCTTTCTACGACACGTCTTTGGCAAAAAGCCAAGGA
>CAMWQF010000118.1 GCA_947176285.1 uncultured Porphyromonadaceae bacterium | reverse complement strand
CAGAAATGGAATCTTGAACTTGCTGAATTTGACGGCGGCAATCTCCGCAATGCCATCCCTAGAGAAGCTCATGCAGTATTTGGAATTGAGACTCACCTTGCAGATGAAATAAAAGTATCCTTGGCTGCATATGCTGATGAAATTGAGAAGGAATTTGCAGGCATAGAGCCATCGGCAGTTATCACTATAGAAGAAACCGACAAGCCGGCATATTGCATTGATCAAGCCACTTCATTGGCACTTGTAAGAGCACTCTACAGTGCACCGCATGGAGTAATCTCAATGAGCCGCGACATAGAAGGACTTGTAGAGACTTCCACTAATCTTGCAGCCGTCAAGATGGAGGGAGACAACAAGATTAAAGTAACCACGTCTCAACGCTCAAGTGTAGAAAGCCGTAAATATGACATTGCAGGGCAGGTAGAAGCCCACTTCCAGCTTGCCGGAGCAAAAGTGGACCATTCAGACGGCTATCCAGGCTGGGCTCCCAACATGAACTCCCCTATCATGAAGATAGCAGCGGAAGCTTATGAAGAATTGTTTGGGGTGAAACCTGCAATCAAGGCAATTCATGCAGGATTGGAATGCGGTCTCTTCCTCGACAAATATCCACATCTTGACATGGTAAGTTTCGGCCCGACTATGACAGGAGTGCATTCACCGGATGAGCAACTTCTTATACCGACAGTAGAAAAATTCTGGAAGCATCTTTGCCTCACACTTGAAAAAGTAGCCAAGTCATGAAAAGGGTGCTACTGATTGGCACAATCGCATTGATGACCGTATCAGCCATGATGGCTGATACGGTTGAGTCTGAGCTCCAAAAAGAAATGGATGAGATGGTGAATCTTGTCGTTTCTTCAATGCCAAAAGAAGATGAAAGTGTCAAATACAAGACATTGACCGAAGAAGATTTCAAGTTAGTAGCCGATGAACTTGGAGTGGAAGTGGCAGCCATTAAGGCTGTCGTAAAGATTGAAGCCGGAGCAAAACTCGAGGGATTCTGGGCTCCGGGAGTTCCTGTAGCCAACTATGTCCAATCTCTGTTTAACAAATATAACAGCAAAACGAAAGGACGAAAGATAAAGGATGCAAAAGTTCCATCCGGACTCACAGGATATGCACTTAAGGAATGGACCTCCCTGACTAATGCTCGAAAGATCAATGCAGATGCTGCCGACATGGGCACATATTGGGGAATGTTCCAAATCGGAGGCTTCAACTATAAACTTTGCGGATGCCAAAGCGTAGAAGAGATGGTGGCAAAGGTGTGCGAATCTGAATTCAGCCAACTTGAGATGTTTGCTGTCTTTATAAGAAACGCCGGCATGCTACCTGCCCTTCAGAAAAAGGATTGGACAACTTTTGCAAGGAAATATAATGGACCTTCGTATGCAAAACGAGGCTACCACACACGCATGGCAAAAGAATATGCTAATTTCAAAAGCAAAGAGAAGAAATAAGCCCTCAACCCTAGCCCCCCTGCCCCCTAAAGGGGGAGTGGAAAAAGAAAAACATGAAAAATAAGATATAATGAAAATCACTGACCTAAATCCGAAGCTCGTTTGGGAATGCTTCGACGATATAACGAAAATACCGCGCCCAACCCATCATCTTGACAAGATGAAAGAATTCCTGACAGGTTGGGCAGAGCGTCACGGACTGAACTATGCCACAGATGAAGTAGGCAATGTTGTGATGTATTGTCCGGCTACTCCGGGACATGAAAATGCACCCACAGTAGTGCTTCAGGGACATCAGGATATGGTGGCTGAGAAGCGTGGCGATGTAGAGCATGACTTCCTTAAAGATCCTATCACTACTATAGTAGATGGCGACTGGGTGAAAGCGAATGGCACAACGTTAGGAGCTGACAATGGTCTTGGATGTGCTTCGGCAATGGCAGCCATGATAGATCCGGATATAGTGCACGGTCCACTTGAAGCATTATTTACAGTAGATGAAGAGCAGGGACTGACCGGCGCTACCGGTCTTGATGCAAGTCTTATCAACGGAAGAATCCTTCTCAACCTTGACTCAGAGGAACATGGGATGATCGTGATAGGATGTGCCGGATCAATGTGTACTGTGGCTACTTATCCAATAGAAGAAGTTGCTACTCCTGATGGCTACTCCTGGTATGAGGTTCACGTCAATCATCTTAAGGGAGGACATTCAGGAATGGAAATTCATTTAGGCAGAGGGAATGCCAATCAGATTCTCGCCCGCTTCCTCTGGCTTGCAGAAGATGAGTTTGGAATGATCTTCCTGAGCGACTTCCAAGGTGGAGGCCTTCCAAATGCAATCCCACGCGAAGCAAAAGCACTCATTGGTGTAGCAGAAGGACAAGAAGAGGCACTTGAAAAAATGGCAGAAATCTTTAATGCTACTATCCACGAAGAACTCAAGCTTGCAGAGGGAGACGACTTCACTTTTTCTGTAGCATTGAAGGAAAAACCTGCAATGATGATTGCCGAGCCATATGTAAGTCCACTTATAGCAACAATCTTCGGCACACCTAATGGCGTGCAGGGAATGAGCTTGGCTGTACCAGGCCTGGTGGAGACTTCAAGCAACCTTGCAAGTGTGCATAAGGAGGGTGAAAATGTAATCATCACATCTCATCAGCGCTCATCAGTAGACAGCAAGCGAGAGGAAATCACCGACCGCATCACTGCACTCTATGAAAACATCGGATGTGTCGTTGTCACAAACGACCCAAGTGTAGGTTGGGCACCAAATCCTGACAGTAAACTACTCAAGACAGCAGTGGAAAGTTTCAAAGATCTTTTCGGACATGAGCCAAAGGTTGAGGCACTGCATGCAGGACTCGAATGCGGAATATTCCTTGAAAAGATGCCCGGAATGGACATGATCTCCTTCGGACCGACACTTAAGGATATCCATAGCCCGAATGAAAAGGCATATATACCGTCTGTGGAAGAATATTGGAAATTCCTGACCGATCTGCTCGCAAGACTCGCAGATTAAGAATTTTGAATTTTGAGTATTCTTTTTTGAAGTCTAATCAAAATAGGACGCCCTCCGTGCAACTTACGGGGGGCGAAAAATGTTAATTCTTATATAGACAATATAAGAAAGAAATGATAGAAGATAACATAATAAATAAGGAAGAAAACGAAAGGACCGTACTTGTAGGCTTGGTAACCCAAAAGCAGAGTGAATCAAAGGTGAATGAATACCTTGATGAACTTGACTTTTTGGCAAGGACAGCGGGAGCCGAACCTGAAAAACGGTTTGTGCAGAAACTTGACTATCCAAATCCAAGGACGTATGTAGGAACCGGGAAACTCGAGGAGATCCGCAAGTATGTAGAAGACCATGAGATAGGACTTGTGATCTTCGATGATGATCTTTCATCAAAACAAGTGCTTAACATAGAGCGAGAACTGAAGGTCAAGATACTTGACCGCACAAGCCTTATCCTTGATATATTCGCCAAGAGGGCACAGACCGCCACAGCAAGGACTCAGGTGGAATTGGCACAGTATCAGTATCTCCTCCCACGTCTTACCAGAATGTGGACTCACCTTGAGAGACAGCGGGGAGGTATAGGCATGCGTGGCCCGGGTGAAACCCAGATAGAAACAGACCGGCGTATCATTCTCGACAAGATATCCCGACTCAAAGAGGAACTTAAGAATATAGATAAGCAAAAGAGCATACAGAGAAATAATCGCGGAAACATGACAAGGGTAGCCCTTGTGGGATACACAAATGTCGGGAAATCAACGATTATGAACCTTCTTAGCAAGAGTGATGTTTTTGCAGAAAACAAACTTTTTGCCACCCTTGACACAACAGTCAGGAAAGTGACTATCGACAACCTTCCGTTTTTGCTTTCAGACACTGTAGGCTTCATCAGAAAACTTCCTACCCATCTTGTCAACTCATTCAAGTCAACCCTAGACGAAGTGAGAGAGGCAGACCTGCTGATGCATGTAGTCGACGTGAGCCATCCCAATTTTGAAGAGCAGATAGAGGTGGTGGATAAGACTCTAAGTGAAGTCTGCGGGGCGGCTCAAAAACCGCAGATACTTGTATTCAATAAGATTGACGCATTTAAATATAAACCCAAAGATCCCGATGACTTGACACCAGCCACAAGGGAAAACATGAGTCTTGAAGATTTCAAGAAGACCTGGATGGCAAAGATGAACAATAACTGTGTGTTCATCTCAGCAAAAGACAAGATCAACATCAATCAACTGAAAGAACTTCTCTACGAGAAGGCGAAGGAGATTCATGTGGAAAGATTTCCCTACAATGACTTCCTCTTCCAAAAATATGATGAAACAATTGAGAATTGAGGTTTAGCCATTCTACTAAAAAAGGATGTGTGGTATGAAAAAGAGTGATATAGAGAAACTTGAGAAGCAGGGATGTGTCAGCAGTGACTGGAGTCTGGTGTCAATAAAAGAAGGCACAGACCTCAGCCGCATTCATAATGTATATTTCAACGGACCGGTTTCAATCGGCGCAAACCCGGAGATTGTCAACGTTGCGGGAGGGCTTTGCAATGTCAGAATTGGAGACAATGTCAAGATTGTCAATGTAGCAAGGATTGAAAACTCACCAAATGCGACATATGGAGTCGGCATTGACATTGCAGTCCTTGACGAAACCGGCACACGTCCTGTCAGGATTTATCCCGGCATCTCTGCTCAGATAGCCACTATGGCAGCCAGGATTCCTGACTATGCGGAAGGGAAACTTTTTCCTCTAATCACTCGTCATATTCTTAATCTTCCGGAAAGGATTGAAATAGGCGACGGCGCTGAAATTTTAGACTGCGGCCCGATCACCGATGTCATGATCTGGCCCGGAGTCAAAGTCAATGGCGCTTTGCGGCTTCACAATGGAAGCATCGTAAATAACGCTGACAAAGAAGGGTCAAGAACCAAGGGTCAAGAACCAAATGATAATCAAGAGTCAAGCATCACGTTTGTGGGACCCGGAGTCGATGCAGAAAACTTTATCATAGAGGATGCCGTCGTGTCAGGAGGGTGTCAATTAAAAAATACATATGTAGGACAAGGATGCGTTCTTGATAAAGGATTTACAGCCCATGATTCTCTGTTTTTTGCAAATTGCTCAATGGAAAATGGGGAAGCCTGTTCCGTTCTGGCAGGCCCATACACCGTAAGCATGCATAAAAGTTCTCTTTTGATCGGCTGCCATACAGGCTTCATGAATGCGGGATCAGGAACGAACATGAGCAATCATATGTATAAACATGGACCAATCCACTGGGGAGTATTGGAAAGAGGAGTAAAGACTTCTTCCAATTCCTATATCATGCATGGATCTCGCATAGGAGCCTACTCACTTGTGATGGGAGAGCATAAGAATCATCCGGATTCATCCGAGTTTCCTTTCTCTTATCTCTTTGGCGATCCTAATGGCTATACGATACTTGTGCCCGGGGCCATGCTTAAGAGTTTCGGGCTAAAACGGGATGAGGAAAAATGGCCTAAACGTGACCGCAGACTAAACAAGGGGATAAAGATTAACGACCGCATCACTTATCACACACTTAACCCTTATACAGTCAACATGATTCTTGACGCGCTCGACACTACCGACCATCTGCTCCAGATTCCGACAGACTCAGACGGATATATTGGATATAAAGGGATGAAGATAAAGCGCACTTCTCTTGAGAAAGGAAGAAGATTGTATGAACTCGCATTGTCAAAATATCTCGATTCAATCCAGGCGAAAGAAATTCCGGAGGATAAAAAGGGTTCAGGGAAGTTGTCGAGACGCTGGGTAGACCTTTCCGGACAGATAATTCCAGAGTCCAACTTCAACCAGGTGCTCAACTCTCCAAGCATCGAGAAGATGGAAGCAGCCTTAGACAAAGCAGCTGAAGATTACGAAGTCAACGAAAAGATATGGCTCACTGACAGGCTTAAAGACAGCATCGACATGGATGCGCTGTCGGCGCTAAAAAGTTCGGAACTCGACGATTTGGTAGAAAAAGACCGAAACAGCAGTCTTTCTCAGATAGCAAAAGAAAACGATATGCTTTCCTTTATCTGACTTATCAGTCATCTTCGATTTCCGGATCTGCTTCAGCCTCGGCATCACGCTCCCATTGCTTCTTTGCCAGTTCTCTCCATTTCCTTACATTTTCCGCAAGTTCACGTTTCTCTTCCTCTACGGCTGCATATCCGATTTCCCATAGATTCCGGTAGTAGTCGTATAGAATACCTGCAGCCTCACTGCTATTCTCACCTATCTTCTCCAGAAACTCTACACCATATTCAGGATCACCTCCGCGTGCCATATCCATGTAGTAACGTCCAAGCCATAAATTTGCATCGGCTGCCCAACTGCTTGAAGTTGAAGCACAACGTTCCATAAAATGCTCCGCATCATAGTGATCATATTTCTGGCGAGGACCTCCGTCGAACTGATCCGGAGTCTCACCATTTTCACACATAAATCCAAGCAAATAGAGCGCCACTCCCTCATTCTCCACAGCCCCCTTCTCAGCATACTCGAACGCCTTATCGAGATTCCGCTCCACACCGATGCCGTCATGATACATCAGACCCAGGAGTCCATTTTTCTCAGCATCATCAGGAGCGCAGAACACGAGTTCTGCTGCTTTTTTCTGCGCCTGCGGGTCACCATCCGACTCATCAAGCAATCTATAGAATTCTTTACTCAGTTGCATAAGGAGATGGCTTAAATATATTTAAGAATACAAGAACTCAACAAGTTTTCTATTATCATCTGAAAGTTTCCACAAGTTGCAGTTCTTCATCTGACGGGGCTGTTTCGCCAGGTGCCAATGGAGAATAAATTACGTTCTCGGCACTGTTCTTTCCATCCACATTGACAGCATGATTTATCAACCATTCAAGTTGGGCGTACTGCGCCTGAAGGTTCTTAATATATCCGTCGATAACCTTATCACACTGACCTAAGACTTTGTTGGCTTTCTTAAGTTCCTTTCCGAACTTGATAGCACCAAGACCGAGAGATGGAATATCAAGAGCAGCCTGAACTTGCTCCAATTTTAGTTCATTTGCCTTGACTTTAAGTTTTTGAAGTGTTTCTATATCATTTCGTATTTCAGATGCCAGACGCGGTATGCTGACATTATGAGGCTCATAATTTGCCCCTAAAGCGTGAGCTACGCCCTTAGCATCCCTCACAGCGTTCACTCCACCATTATCAACTGCCACTGTAGCCTTGACTACATCTCCAGATGATGTGCGTAGATAATAAGTATGCAACTCGTGGCGTGGCCATCCGTCATGATTGTGAATGGCTGTGGTTGCTCCATTATAAAGTTGCAGCAATCCTCCAAAATACTTATCGAGTCTACCGGCACCGGACGAATCGGGTCTTTTCCATTTTTCCGGTGCAGCAACCTCTGTCCAGTCCATAATCTTTACATTAGCATGAGATTTTATACTCGTAGCCGGACGAATAAGTTCGCTCTTTTCCTTTGAGAGTGTTGCATCATAGATCAGATATGTACCGGAACCATTATCGCAAGGCATAAAAAACATCAACTGTTGGCAACCATTAATCGGCACAGTAAACGTCTGAGGACCATCAATTTCATTCAGCATTAACTCAGCGACTACATTGCCATCTGCTCCTATCAGAAGCCTATTCTGCCTGTCGGAATATTGCCCATCAGAAAGAACACCTGCATCAGAGGGGCGTATACATTCCACTGTAAAGGTGACACTCTGATAGTCTCCATGGGTATTGAAAGCCGCGAACGACGCGTCTTCTGCTTCACCTCCTGCAGCGAGGAGCATCAGACCTGCCATACCCGCGAGTGTGGAGCCAACCATGGCTCCTCCTACCATGCCGCCGGCAACAAACGAAGAACCTACAGCGGTTGCACCCACAGCCCCGGCTATTCCTCCGTCACCCTCATCACTGAGAACACCATGCTCAACAGAGAAGCGAACTCCGGTCTTGAGTGTAAATCCGTTGTTGATTTTCCTACCATCACGTGTCGTAAAAAATTTGCTGATGTCTGAGCCATCATATGCCAATGCATTCTTTGTGCCGGAACGCGCAAATACATAATGAAGATAAGGCATACTGTATTGCAACAAAGGCACATTTT
>CAMWQF010000117.1 GCA_947176285.1 uncultured Porphyromonadaceae bacterium | reverse complement strand
CCGGCTCAATTACATTAAGTTTAAACTCCGCATACTTATTTCCGTTGAACCAAAGTTCCATCGGGAGCGGTGACGGCTCGACGTCACACACCTTAATATTATATATATAAGATTTATCGGGGAATCCTCGTGGGCCGGTAGATTCCTGTACACTAACTATATCACAATCTTTAAAGATTCCCGTGCGACACTTGTTCTTGAAAGATACGCACTCACCTGGATTCAGACCGTTGTAGGTAACCAACACGGTAGCATCCACTATCGGAGTCGTAGTTACTGCTGTACCGGGATATTCATATATTGCTGATCCTCCCGTAACTTTAAGATTAATAGGAAGAGTAGCGAGATTTAATTTTACCGGACCCTCATTGGTTTGCCCTATTGAATCAGTAACAGTAAGCGTAATCTCAAAAGTTCCTTCAGGCAAATACTTAGGTAACTCCGACAAGTCAACTATCGCCATCTTCTCCGGATTCTTAAACAACCCTGCTACCTTAACTCCATTTTTCTCAAGTAGATTTTGTGTTGATTCATCAGCTGACATCAAATCAAGTTCTGCACCAAAAGGTGGAGTATAGGCCTCATCACCTGAAACCTGAGCTATTTTAAGCACAGCGTTCTGAATTCCACCTTTGCAAATAGTCTCGAACTTAATTTGTGATGGAGCCGCATTGCCGGATAAAGCCTCATATGTCTGGCCACTCGTGAAGCCTTCTGCATGGACTATTGGAGCTTCAGCCTTATATAGTTCATCAGTGAGTTGGAAAACAACATCTTCCTTTTGTAACGTGTCATCAAACGAGATCTCAAGGAATGCCCCACCAAAAGGATCCGCATTCACATCAAACGTCACATGATAGTGATGCTTTTCCAATGCCGGGAACTTAGCATGAGTAAGCGTCACTGATTTTCCACTTGGATTTGTAAGAGAAACTTGTAATGTAACGTCGCCAGCAGTCAGAAATCCTGCACGCGTCTCATTTCTTCCAAATACTACATTGGCATGACCATCTGTATGAGCGGTGACACTGAAATCTTGAAAATAACCTCTGAATGCATCGGTATAGTCGACGCTGAGCATAACATTGGCTAATGTCGCAGTTACTTCTACTTTACTCTCGCGACCTTCAAGCACATTTACATTTGCCTCACCCTTGAAGCAGGGTTTATCGAATCCACATTCATTGACATTACCATAAAAAGCAGTAAGTGTATAAGATCCGACATCAAATCCTTCTTCATTGTTGAAATCTGCCAAAGTTTTCCAAGTCTGGACCATGTCGGTGTCCAAGTTTTTCATCTCAATAGAGAAATTCGCAGCAACGGGAGCAACGAGTTCCGGTGCTCCTGCACGCACAGTCGGAAGAGCATCCTGCACGTCAGCATCAGCCGATAGTCTCAGGTCAATACCACCTTTCCCGCGACTTCCACTACCCCACGGATCTTCCATTCCGCAAGAGGCAAGGCTGACAATTGCAAGCCCTAAAGCCACGTTTGTTAATGTAATTTTCATAATCCTATTGTTATTGTTGTTTTTTTTCTTGATTATATACAATTTAGGTAAAAATCAGAACTGATCGCCCCAATTTTACAGTTTATTTCTATTATTTGGATTTTTCACCGATGCAAAGTTACAAAAAAGCCAATAAATAACAAAAAAAACGGAATATTATAGGCAACAATGCACCTTTTAGAACATTTTTTATTCTTCCCTGACGACTTCGAACTCATCTACGAATAATTCCAATACCCTATTTATATTGCAAACGGCATCGGACTCCCATCCGATGCCGTTGCTCATTTTTATAGTTTTGTACATAAACTTAATGACTCAAGCAATTTCAACCTTACGATATAATATATATTATTGGTTATATCAGTTTTACAGTGCAAATTTATACTTTTCAACCCAAATTAGCAATCCAAATAACTACTTTTCAACCCAATTTCTTTCTGAAAGAAAGCGTCGAAGCAGGAAGCCAAGGAAGTATGGGAAGGTGTAAAAATTAGAATTGAATCCGATGTTGCCCCCACTAAACTTTATACCATAACGTATATCTTCGATTCGACCGTCGGTCATTTTCACCAACGACCTTGGACAGCCATCTCCTGCCTTTACCTCCAACGGCACTAACGAATCAGCGTCCCGCACTATAAAGTCAAGTTCAATCGTGGATTTTTCATTACGATAATAATATAATCCGTATCCCTGCTTGCGAAGCATACTACCTACTACATTTTCGTATAATGCTCCCTTGTAGGTGCCTAAATTCCGATTCTTTCGTAAGTCTTCCTGAGCCTCTTCGTCATGAGATGCCACAAGAAGTCCCGTATCCTGATAATAAAGTTTATACATATCCGGATTATAGTTCCCTTTTAAAGGAAGTTCCGGCTGTAAAAGATTATAGCAAACATTCACAATACCAGCCATTTCAAGCCACTCTATCACTCCTACGTAGTCTCTGTTTCTTGCATTCTTTCCTATCTTACTTATTTGAAAACGTTTCTCCTCTGATAAACCTGAATTCAGGGTTTATAAAAGATATGTTCTTGATAATCCTATCAACATCGAAGCCATCCCTGAAGATGTCGGAATACTCCGGTTGAAGAATAAAATTGATGGAAATGAAAGACGAATAGTTCTCAAGTCCGAATTTTGTTATAGAATATGTCTTGCCTATCTGACGAGCTCCTTTTATTATTAATGGGAGCCTATCATCTTGATCCTTCCAATCATACAGGATCTTATCAATCTTTCGTTTAAGTTCAATCATATTGGTTTTCTTTGATTTAGAATGCAATAAAAATAATTCTTCACAAAATTCCAACTAATTCAACCCTAAAATTCACAAAATTCCAAACTTTTTAAAGACCAAATTTCACAAAATCCAGATTCTTCTAAAGCCAATTTTCACAAAATCCAATTTTTTGAGGTCTTTCTTGCACTGCCCACTAAAAGCAATCTGTGCCATTCTGATATTTCTGCGACTCTCTCAAAGAGAGCTCTGCGCCTAAAGCCATTAAATATTCCCTCCATGCTACCAATCTGATGATGATTAGGCGCAGATATCGCTAAATGGGACTTCGTCCTTAAGCGATCTCAGAACTGACAGATTTTCTCAGAATTTTATTTTATACAATCTATCAGATTTTAAGTTCTGTGCCATTCTGCTATTTCTGTTACTCTCTCAAAGAGAGGTCTGCGCATAAGCTATTAAAGTTCCTTCCGATTTGGAATCTAAATTATATTAGGCTCAGATCTCGCTCAATCGGACTCCGTCCATTAGCGATCGCAGAAAAAGCAGACTTTCTCAGAATTTTTTTCTTAACTGAATTGCATTTTAAAAGCCTATCAAAATTACATTTCTGTGCCATTCTGATATTTCTGCGACTCTCGAAAAGAGGTCTGCGCCTAAAGCCATTACTAATTTCCTCCATGCTGCCAATCTGATGATTATTAGGCACAGATATCGCTAAATGGGACTCTGTCCGCTTAGGGATCTCAGAACAAGCAGACTTTCTCAGAATTATATTTATCGCATTCCTATCGCATTTCCAGATTTTTCGCCATAATCCTTTGACAACTCCAAATAAATTATTACTTTTGCATCAAATATCCCAAATCATGGCAAACCAGAGATATCCAATAGGCATCCAATCCTTTCAGAAAATTATTGAAGGAGGATTCACATATGTAGATAAGACCAATCTAATAGCAAAACTTTTAAAAGAAGGCCAATACATCTTCCTAAGCAGACCTCGCCGCTTCGGGAAAAGTCTACTTATTTCTACAATTCATGCCTATTTTGACGGTAAACGCGATCTCTTCAAGGGGCTTGCCATTGACAACATGGATATGGACTGGACTCCGACTCCGGTGCTGCATTTCGACTTCAATACAGGACTCTATGATCGTCAGGAAGGACTCGAGGAAAGACTGACGAAATATCTATCTTCTTTTGAATCTGAATTCGGACTCGATGCGCGTAATGATCTTAACCTTGCTCTTCGATTTGAATATCTTATCAAGGCAATTCATGACACGACCGGGCGCAAAGTAGCCATTCTTGTTGATGAATACGACAAACCTCTGCTTGGCATTGAGGAGAATCCTGAACTCTTTGAAAAGAACCAGGCTCTGCTCAAAGGCTTCTTCTCTAACCTTAAGTCTATGGACGAATACATACGCTTCGCCATGCTTACCGGAGTGGCTCGCTTTAGCAAAGTCAGCATATTCAGCGACCTCAATAACCTGAATGACATCTCGATGCTAAATGATTATGGAGATATCTGCGGATGGACTGAGAAAGAACTTCTTGACAACTTTTATACCGGAATAGAATACCTTGCAAAAGAACGTGAAGAGAGTTTCCAAACCACACTTACTGAATTACGCAAATTTTACGACGGTTATCTCTTTGCTTCAAAAGGTCAACGCATATACAATCCATTTAGTGTGCTTTGCGCTTTGAAAGCTAAGGAAATACTACCTTATTGGTTTGAAACCGCAACTCCTACTTTCCTCGCTAAAAAAATTAAGAAAAGCGGTATCGATCCGGGTGCTCTCAACGGGGAGTCTCAATCATATAGCAATTTAATTGCAGTAGGTCTCGGAACAGACAACGTAACTGCCCTGATGTTCCAGACCGGATATCTAACCATCGACTCCTACGATCCGCGAAGACAAAGATATACACTTAGGTTTCCAAATAGAGAAGTAGAAATCGGATTCGCTCAAAACCTCCTCCCCCTATATGCTCCATCCACCAACATGCCTAACAGTGTATTCAGTCTTTCAAAATTTCAAGATGACCTCTATGATGGAGATCCCGAGTCATTCATGAAGCGACTTGAAGCTCTTTTCAAAGATATTCCGGGCGAAGATCACCATGAATCTACCTACCGTGCAATTACATACCTTCTGTGCATTCTTTCCGGAACAGAGGCTCAAGCAGAACGTCATAACTATAAAGGGCGAAGTGACCTTGAAGTGTTGACTCCGGAATATATTTACGTTTTCGAGTTCAAATATAACCAGAATGTACTGGAAGCAATGGATCAGATTAAAGAACGAGATTACGCCGGACGCTACACACTAGATGGCAGGACTGTCTACTTAATAGCTGCCAATTTCAACGAAAATAAAGACCAGAGAGGACTCGAATACGAAATCAAAACTATGTAGAGAACTCTATTTTATGGTCATATTGGCGCAAAATAATGACTTTTTCAGCAAATATCGCTGATATATTGGAATATTTTGCTAATTTTGCAACGTTATTGACTTTCCATGTCCAATCAAAAGTTGATATGGAGAGTTCCTCTATAACCCAAAGCATAATTATGAAGAGATTCCACTTAATAGCAATTCTGCTGACTTTCCTATTTTCGGCATATGCCTTCAATGCGCATGCCGAAGATGGAGAATTCTCTCCCGACTTTGAGTCGGTGACTTTTGTCCCAAAAGGGCAATGGATCACAGGCGTCAGCGTGTCTTACAGCCAATCAACCCAGAAAAACTACCAGTTTTTAGTGCTTCAAGGCGTGACCGGAGACACTTACTCTTTCAAGGTCTCCCCTATGCTCATGTATTCTTTTAAGAATGATGTGGCAGCGGGCGGCAAATTCGGCTACAACCGAAACCTCACCAAACTTGAAAGCGCTGAAATAGTCCTCGACCCGGACATGAGTTTCGATGTGGACCACCTCTATCGCCTCGCCCACAACTATTACGGCATGGCGGTGCTAAGAAACTATTTCTCGCTCGGAAAGTCAAAACGATTCGGTATTTTTACTGAAGTCCAACTCGAAATGGGTGGCGGACAAGCAAAACTCATGACCGGTCTCGGCGAAGACCTGACCGGAAACTATGAACGAAATTTCAACCTCGGTATCGGTGTTGCCCCGGGCATGGCTGTATTCCTCAATAATTTCGCTGCCCTCGAGGTGAATGTCGGGGTGCTTGGTTTTGACTACAACCACACCAAGACTATCACCGACCAAATATACGTCGCTAATAGAAATCTAAAATCTGCCATATTCAGGGTGAACCTCTTCTCCATCACCTTTGGAGTGGCTTTCTATCTATAACCATGATGACAAGAGCCAAACATATCCTGACAATGACGGCATCCGCATTGACTCTGCTCGCTTCGCAAAGTTCTTTCGCTGCGAATTCGACGGCTCCTGCCCATGCCCCGGCTAATTCCGATCAGGAAAAAGCCGATACCCTCGTGCATTCAGCCACTAAATCTCTAATAGAATCTGTAGGCGAACTTTCCAGAACTGCCAGCAAACTCTCCGAGACTGCCCTAAAACTTCTTGAGGCTCAGGAAAGCCTTGATGAAAAAAGGAATGCAACGGGTGGCAAAAAACAAACCAACACCAATCAGCAATCCAATAACAGGAGTGGCAATGAATCGCTAATTGAAGTAGCAGAAGAAATTGTCTCTATTTCCAATAGCATCTCCAATCCTCCCGAACAAAATCAGCCGGCTACGATAGTAAATATCATCCCAAGTTCAGAACCTGATTATACCACCACAGCCAATGAATCTTTAGATACAACATTTGATACTACTTATGAGGGCTCTAAAGTATACATCAGCGATGAGGTTACTGAAAAGACAATCCCTGATTCTTCAATCTGGTTTCTTCCTGAAGAAAGACAAGAAGGGGGGAAATATATGTGGATACCTGATGCTGACACAGCTCAAGTAGAAGCAGTATTGGCGGGCAAAACCATCTCGCAGAAGAAATTAGACCTTAACGAGAAAGTGATGTGGCATGGCGATTCTATCCTCATGGCTATTCCTACCAAACGATTGGGAAGATTCGACCGTAAACTCTACAACTGGCTCATATATCCAAAGGGTCTGTGGCATTTAGGCCTCACTGCCAACTATGGTGAACTCTCTACAGATGATTCTGAATTCCTTTCGCTCATCCAAGATGTAGATTTGAAAGGAAAAATCTATAGCATAAAACCCTCAGTAAGTTATTTCCTCCGCAACAATCTCTGCGTGGGAATGCGTCTCGCTTTCACGAAAGGAGAAATGGGGATCAATTCTTTCAAAGTAGATATCGATGATGATATGAGCTTCGACCTTCATGACATCAAATATACTTCCGACTCATATTCTGCTGCAGTTTTCATACAACAGTATTTCGGACTCACAAGACGCGGAAGATTCGCTGTTTTCAATGAAGCTGAAGTTTCTTATGGCACCGGAAGTTCTCATTTCATCCGTCCTTTCAATGGAGAGTTACGAGACACCCGAACCAAGAGCCAGAGTTTCAACATCAATTACTCCCCGGGTGTAAGCATCATGATGATGAAGAATGCCGCCTTTAATCTCTCTTTCGGCATTTTCGGCTTCCATTTGAAAAACGAAAAGCAATGGGATGACGGTGAAGAGGCAGGAAGCCGAATCACAAGCGGCATAAATTTCCGTTTTAATCTTTTCAACATCAATTTCGGTGTTTCAATCATAATATGAAAAACACATATGAAGAATTTTAAAAATATACTTGCCCCTGCTTTTGGAGCATTAGTAATACTTGGAAACGGTTGCATCAAAAACGACCTTCCATATCCCAAGATTCCTCAGAATATACTTTCAATCGAAGCAAAAGGGGAACTTACTCCGGCTCAGATTGACTCTACAAACTATACTGTCAAGCTGACTCTTGACGAAGAAGTGGATATTCAGGCTGTACAATTCTCAAAATTCACCTATTCCCAGGATGCAAAATGC
Organism: uncultured Porphyromonadaceae bacterium; assembly: GCA_947176285.1. Taxonomy (GTDB): domain Bacteria; phylum Bacteroidota; class Bacteroidia; order Bacteroidales; family Muribaculaceae; genus Lepagella. The sequence continues at coordinate 437 of CAMWQF010000117.1, read as the reverse complement.
AATAAGAATCTGCTTGAAGGATCTTGGGATCTCTCTGTGCCTTTGACAGTAGAACTGACTCTCTATCAAAGTTATCAATGGCTTATTTCTGCAGAGCAAAACATTGAATATTACTTCACTGTGGCTGGACAGATAGGAGAGACTGTCATTGACGCAGTAGGACAGCGAATTATCGTGAATGTGCCTGAGAATGCCGACCTATCAAAATTGGAAGTCACTTCCATTAAACTCGGACCACGCAATATCACAAGCCTTGTGCCGGAATGCATGGTGGGTTCTATCATCAACCTCTCTTCACCAATGAGAATAGATGCAAATGCTTGGGGACGCACTGAAGAATGGACCATTTATGCTCAAAAGACTGAACAAGTTGTGGCTACCAACGCCGTTGACCCATGGAGTATGGTAGTGTGGGCTTATGGCGAAGGTCCGGCAGA
>CAMWQF010000116.1 GCA_947176285.1 uncultured Porphyromonadaceae bacterium | reverse complement strand
GCATATGATTTGTTCCGTTGATACTGACAAAAAACTTCGCCCCAGTCGCTCATTCTGATTTATTCTAATAACAAAAGAAAAATCCCTTGAAACTCATTGAGTCAAAAGGGATTTTCAGTACCCGGACCCGGGATTTATGGGGTAAAATAGCGGAAAATAAGAGAAAACAAAGGAAAGAAAAAAACACCGTTGTATCAATTATTTACCGATTTTTACCCTTTATTTTATTTCCATTATTTTCCTTTGTTTTTATAAAAGTTGCTTATTGGTTGCTTATTGGAATTGGATAATTTTATACTTTTGCAAACAAAAGAAACTAAAGGAAAACAAAGGAAAAAAGTAATGGTAAAAAAGAACTATAGAAGTAACAACACTTATTTAATTGAGGGGAGTACGGGGGATAATCCTAAATTAATGGGTCAATCGCTAAGCGACGGTCGTGATAGCTTATATTTGGAATTTTATTTAGGTTACAATATTGTCGAGAGTAAGAACGGCAATCCATATAAAAAGATTAATCGCGCTACCGAACGTTTAAATCTTTATCTTTGGCAAGCTCCGCGTACACCATTGGAGCGGAAACAAAATAAGAATACATTAGAGCTCGCAAAGAAGATAAGGTTTGAGCGCGGTCAGGAATTATTAGAGTCGGCTGAAGGTTACCGTCTCAAAAAAGACCGTGATATTAATTTCCTGGATTATTTCCAGAACTATATTGATGCATATAGTAAAAAGGATAAACGGATGGTTATAATGGCACTAAGTAAGTTCAAAGACTTTCTGCGTGACACTCCGGAATATGCTCGTTATAAGGATAAAATCAAGCCAATTCAGATAACAAAGGATATGATATCTGATTTTGTTGAATATTTACAAAGCCGACACAAAGGAGAAGGAGCTTTGTCGGTGTATGCCCGGTTCAAAAAGGTGGTTAAATATGCGGTTGAGCATGACGTGTTTTTGAAAAATCCTACAACTGGAGTAACTATAAAAGCCGATCAAGAGAAACTTACAAAGGATATCCTGAGTATAGAAGAAATTCAGCAACTGATAAAGACTCATTATATAGGTGAAAACGAGGATATCCGCCGAGCATTTATATTTTGTCTGTATTGTGGTTTGCGCTGGTGTGATGTAAAAGACCTGACATTCGCCAATGTTGATTATTCCAATCGTCTGTTAAGATTTGAGCAAGCCAAAACGAAAGGGCATAGTGGGGCAAGTGGAGTAATTATACCTCTTAATGATGGATTGCTTGGACTTATAGGAAAGGGAGAACGTGATGCTTTAATATTTACTCTGCCGTCACATACTATGTGCTTGAAGTCATTGCGTCGATGGGTCGCTCGTGCTGGTATAGATAAGCATATAACGTGGCACTGCGCCCGGCACTCGTTCGCTGTTAATATCCTTAATAACGGTGCGAATATTAAGACGGTGGCAAGCCTTTTGGGGCATAGTGGATTGAGGCATACAGAGAAGTATACTCGTGCAGTAGATGCCCTCAAAGAAGCTGCGATAAATTCTATGCCGGAATTGGAGATATAGTGGATATAAAAATAAAGACAGCCGCAAAGTTGTGACTGTCAAGGTTAATAACTTATTATTTTTTTATCTTTGATTAGCGAAAGTGGAGAGTGAAATCTTAGATTTCAGCGTCAGAGCTAATCAACGAATTCAGAAGTCCCAGTTTAATATCTTCTGAGACTCTTTCAGTTGGAATACGAGATGTGTAGCTGGCAAAGTGTACGATCATTTGTTCTTTAAAAGGCGATTTAACTTTGCCGATAGGTTTTAACTCAGGAATGTTTGCATAAGGGATAGATTTTAGTAGTTGAAAGTCGACAACTAAATTAGGCAGCCCTAATGCATCGCCACCTAAGAAGAAATATCGTCGAATATCCTTATTATGAATGAATCCTTCAAAATATTTAGTTATTGCTTCTTTTTGTTTTTTTGTTAAATTGGCAAAGTTGCCAGTAAAGTTTTCAGGTAATATTGCTTGATATTCTTTGGACGATTTAAGAACAAAATCAGCCTCTAGCAAACCCATCAAAATTAGATAACCACATTTGTCATTAGTTAAATCGCATTCATTGGATAATACAACAGCCAATGGTATTTTTACATCGCCAAATTCCCAATCAGGATAGTCAACAATTGCTCCTTGACAAATAGTATCTTCGTATGGTTCAAGCCACATATTATTCCACAGATATTACATCTCCAATTGAAGCATTATTATATATAACGTTCAAAGTCTTTGACCGTCTCATTTTTTTGAACGCTTCTGAATAATTTTTTTTTGGAGGAAAAGCACTAAAATAGCGATTGGGAAAAAATGCAGTATAAGTGTTTATTGGAGTGATAAATTTGTTGGTGAAATCTTTAATTGGCATAGGTCGCACTGTCTGTAAATTATTATGACCACAAACCATTGATATGGATGATGTAGGACATGCAGACGCGAACAAAACACTCGCAAACAATTTAACAGTCGTATTCATAGTTGTCGTTGTTTATCTTAGACCTAGATTACATTCGTATTTATTATAATATAATTCAATGGATTCATCAATCATTTTTTTTATGTCGATTTCTGATGCGTCTGTTGGAGGATAACATTGATGATGATGATTTAAAGTTAAGAATATTCCATAAGGATTGTTCGCTCTAAGTTCAAATGAAAAATTAAAATATTGTCCTTTGTTTATCCCTAATCTAAAATCTAACTTATGGCATTCGTGATATACATCTCCCACTTGAATGCCATGCATGAAGTTTTTCCATAGCCATTGACTATTAAGTTTATCAAGCTTTATGTATTCTATTTCATAATTTAATCCATAGGCAACCAAACTTAGAGAATGATGGACTCGTTTTAATTCATCAAATAGTCTTAATTTTATTAATGATAGTTGTTCTGGATTTTCGGCAGTCAAAAGTATTCGTTCTGGATTAAGTATAACTCCGATATAACGATTTTGGGCTTGAACAATAATGCCGTTTTCATTTCGAGTAACTAAAGTCTCATAGGGTAAATCCAAAATAGAATATAATGAATCGTCATCAAATATAGATGACATAACTACTGGTTTCTCTAGGATACCCACAAACGTATAATTTAATATATTACGTTCCATAATACTAAATATTAATTGCAAAGTTAATAAACTAACAAAACTTTGCATCATCAAACATCATCATCAACATCATAATTAAATACTTTTAACACCTCCATGACATATATATAGCATATTAGCAGCATATATAACACTATTGAAAACACAATAGTCATTAGTAGGACAAGCAATCAATATATGAATATCGCGGTGTTAAATCGAAACCCTGTTGGAAACTATTTGGAGAAATGTAATAAAATGGAAACCAGTTTGGGATTACATCTTGTTAATGGCAGCTATTGTTCCTCTGATTTCAACGATTAAATCGTCTCCATATGAAATTATTAAATCCAAGTTCAATGGTTTATCTTCAAAATTAGTCGCACACCCATAAAAGCATAAAAAAGAATTCATAATTCTATCAGTTGAAACTTTTTTGCCATTTATTGCGCAAGTGCGTTCTAATCGTTTAAGCAAATGATGTAACTGGTTTATAAGTGGCATAAGCTGCCCTATAATATCACCTCCTGGATTATGAGCTTTATCCACAACGGAAGAAATATTCTCTTCAATCGCCTTTAGGTCATTTATTGCAAGTTCCTTTGCATAGCGGTCTTCATTGAGCTTTTTTGACAAATACCATGCAGCAAATATTGTAACAAGGCTTGTTACTAAGATGTTAGAAATGTCAGCAAGTGTTATTTGTGCCGAATAATTGAACTTCTCAGAAAAGAGATTAGCAACTAAAAAACCTATATAAAAAGAAAATATTAAGCCAACGAAATACAGAAAACCTCTGACTACTTGGTTTTGTCCCATATTTCCCTATTTATATAGTCTACAACCCAAGCAAATACTTCCGCCTTAAACTGAATCACTTCACGAACCTTATCCACCCCATAAGTTCTGGCCAATTCTCCAAATGACTGATCTAAAAAAGAACTGGGATAACCGGTGGTTCCATCGAGTTCTATCAGAAGTTTTTCTCCGTTATTAACAGCAGCAAGATATTTAGGTTCGAGGATCTTGTTGTAAAAATCTTCTCCTGAATATTCTCCTAATCTGATCCATCGTCCACCTAATGTTTTGCTATATTCTGTTGCGATGTTAACCACGTTTGCCATTTCAAAAAATTATCTTTATTTACAGTCCAAGAGTAATAGGTTCCAACAAAATTGGGATGGGTCTTAATTATATACCTGTTTGAATTATAACGCAAAGTTACGGAATTTGTTATTAAAATGAAGTCGGAAATAAAATTATTTTTTACCATTTCATTTATTTGGCGTAGACCCTTACCTCTATTAGGCTGTTTTGTAGAAGATCCAACTTTACCATTCATAGCTTTTTTGATCAATTGCTTGTCTGTCTTTAAAAGACCAATTCCAGCTTTACGGTATGATGAAGCGATACCTGTGCCCATATCAACAAATATTAATTTCAGCACACCCTTTTCTACTGTGTGGTGCATCCACCAATTTATTTTTTGATCTTTTATGCCATGCTCTAATGCATTACCGAGTATTTCCGTAACAAGTGTGTTTAAATCATAATAGTCTCTAATGCCTATTCGTCTCAATTCCTTCGAAACGATCTCTTCGACTTGAGGCGTTATTTTAGATTGTTGAACAAATTGAGTCGCTACCCCTACGAGATGTATATGATGGGTAGCGGTGTTTGATCTTGATAAGTTTAATATATGGCGTACTGATGGGTGAACTATTGAACTCGTGTATAATAGCGTAATCTTGCCGGAGTCATGGGCTTTCTCTGCTTGAGCACATAATACTAAGAACGTTTCGTATTGAAACTCTTGAACTTTTCCTACATCAAGTCTTACTTCACTGCTATAGGAAGATACCATACCTTGTAAACATCGGATTAATTGGTCAGGATCTTCACCCTCAATGCGGGAATAACGAGGAAGCCTTATATTACCTCGTCGTTTCTGATATAGGGCTCTTCTACATATCCATATAAAAGAAAAAACTATTATCAGTGAAACTATAAATACAATATTCATATATTGATTATTACAATTGTCAATGTTTTAGACCTGTAAACATTGCTTGAATGCGTATGGTACTTTGCGGTTACCTAACATCGTATCCGCAACAAGATACATGTGCGGCTGTGTTTCCGATTTTACAATATATTTTATTCCCATGTCATCTGTTTTATGGTCGGCATAGCTTTTTTCTAATTTTTCTTTTTGGGGTCAGGAACCGAGAAGTCGAAAATGCTTTGATAGGCACCGATTCCATTATCTGAGAATACAAATGCGTATTCTCCGGGCTTTGCACTTTTTATGGTAACCTCATAGGTCGTGTCATCTATAACAGTTACCTCAAAGTCAATGTCAGTGCTTTCCTTCACGCCAGAGTCATAGCCATTCCATAATCCCAGTTCTCCTGTAACCAATTCCCTATGATCCTTTTTGGATGATAGCTTTACCAATTGGAAATTACGGATGGTGTATTGCGGTGCAAACATATACATTTGCGCAACTAAATTTACAGGAACAGTCCCAAATGAGAATCGAAATTTATCCCCTTCATTTACCTTATTCGGGGAGCTCGCCCCTTTGTAAAAATTCTTGTTTTTGATCTTGGTTGCTCCATAAGTAAGACCGGCAACAAAAGCTCCCGAACCTGCTTTTGTTTTATAATATTTGACGGGCTCAATCTTTGTCTCTTTATCTGGAGCTATTATAGTAATGCCGATATTGGAGTCCGAAGATGGTACCGGAGCATTGGAAAACTGAGCGAATAAATTAAGAGAAAAAAGGCTCAGAAACAATAAAATAATTAATTTTTTCATAATAGACGATTTTTTAATTAATAAATTTCTCCAATTCGTGCTCGCGTATAATTTTAATGGAAACACCCTCACTTTGTAGTTGTCGAATTTTTTCAATCTTTTTTGGTCCGGCATCAGAACCTACTACAACGTGAGTGGTCTTCTTTGAAATAGAGGATGTTATTTTTGCTCCCAATAATTGAAGTTTGGAAGCAAGTTCATCGCGATCAGGAAATCTTTCAAATACGCCAGTAATAACGACAGTGGAGTTATAAAAAATGGTTTCTTTATTACTTATTTGAGTATCTTCAAGTCTGTGTCGATGTCCCTTGTCTACTACACGTGCAGAAGCCATCGGTCCGCGCCCGCCAAAAACTGTATTTCCACCTTGTGAGATTATCGGTTTTCCAATCAACTCTAAATATATACGCGCACACGCTTCGGCATCCCACAAAGCATTATGATGTCGCTCTTCTTTAATGCCGAATTCCTTGCAGCAATCCGATAGGGACTTACCCGTCAATTGATACGTACATATAGCTGAGCTAGTATCGATACCCGTAAGATTATAATAATCCATTAGCTGTTCAAGAATAGCAATATCGGCAGATTTATTGTGGCATATTATGGGTAAAGTACCAATAAAGAACCTGATTTCATCAAATAATTCAGAAAATGGAGCCGCTTTTTCTGCCGTTTCAAGAGCTATGCCATGAATATTTCTATTTGGTTCTTTATCGGTATACTCATCTCGTATTGGATTAATTAAGCTGTAAAATTGTTGGACTATTTCACCATCAATAACCTTTACCATTCCAATAGCACAAGCTGAGGTTCTCAGGAAAGTCATTGTTTCGAAATCTATGGCTACGAAATCATCACGATCATCATCATTCATAGAGCGCCTTCGAGGAGATTGCAGATTATGTGAACGTTTCGTAGACTTCTCTTTGATGATATTATTTTCATCATTATATGATCTAAAGTAATCCAATATGCTCATAATTATTATATTAGTTTGTGGAGATTTAAGTTTCTGATAAATGGATTGTGATTTCTATTTTATCATCCATGCTCATTTCTGAAAAGACTTTTTCGCAGATCAAAAATGGAGTTAAGTATTTGTCGTATTCAAAATCCCATGAAAATTGCTCGCCCTCTAATTCAACAGAGATTTTGTATGGGAATGCTTTTATTTTATTTCGCGAACCATTTTTATAATAAGTCCAATCGTTTAGGCATAAAGCATCCAATATTTCAGGACTATTCAGTTTAATTCTACAATAGTTGCCTTCAATGCTTACGGTGTTTAATAATCGCTTGACAATCTCATCATATGAAAATGTTTTCTTTTTTGTAATGTTACGTCTTTGGGTATTAACAGTAACCCATGCTGAAGATGGGCTAAAAAGAGATTTGTTCCTATACGGGATATCAACATAAGCGTGATGACAATATGTTTCGTATGGTGTTTTATGCCAAACTAATGTTAGTCGCTCGCCAACGCCATTAGAACAGGGTGACCCTAATTTATTATAATGATACTGCATAAAATTTCAATGGTAATTATTAATCAGTCCACAACTATATTTACCAACCGAAATCGGCTATATATTTGACAACTTTCCAAACTCCCTTAATCAACGACTTAGGTAATTCTTCGTCCGCCACGTCAGGATTATAAGAAACACACCAGATATAATTCTTTGGGTCTTCCTCATATCGGCGAACTTCCTTTGTAATGCGGCGACCGTCACTAAGCAACAGGACGAATATACCACCGTAACCGAAATATTCTCTCCAATTCTTTACTTCCCGGATAAGCAGTGCAGAACCCGATGGAATTGTCGGATACATTGAATTGCCCGACTGGAGGATTGCAACATCGTCGGGTAAGGCATCAGCAAACGGCATCATCTTGATTACATATTGCTCTGACACGTCAATAGCATTCTCTGAATGTACCCCGCCGACACTGTCGATATTAATCAACGGCACAAGTCGAAACTTCCCCGACTTCAATCCATCAGAAATAGATGCTTTTTCTTTAGGGGTTAAACTTTCCACTTCGTTCTGTACGCCTTTTTTGATCATCGTACCTTCACCAGAGAGAAGCCATTTTATATTTATATCACATGAAGTTGTAATTTTTTTTAGTGTAGAAGGGTTTGTTGCTGTAGACAAACGCATGGCAAGTCCGTTACTCAATCCACATGTGCGCTCGAACTCTCTAATGCTCATGTTTTTGTATTCAAGATATTCCTTCAGTCGTTTCTTTGTATTAC
>CAMWQF010000115.1 GCA_947176285.1 uncultured Porphyromonadaceae bacterium | reverse complement strand
AACGGTTGAAGAGCGTGGATTTACCCACGTTCGGCCGCCCTACTATTGCTACTAACTTACTCATAGTTTATAATTTAGAATTTAGAATGGAGAATTTAGAATTTTTTTATGTAGGTAAGATGAAATCTTATTGCCTTAGAATTAAAGTCTTGAAATTCTAAATTATTCCAAGAAAAATATTAATTCTCAATTCTAAATTCTCAATTCAAAATTATTATTCGATGTATCCAAACTGCCGTAGTTTATTCTCTCGGTTTCGCCAATCTTTCTCTACCTTGACAAAGAGTTCGAGATATACCTTCTTGTCGAAGAATTTCTCTATGTCCTGACGAGCGGCTATACCGATTTTCTTAATTTTTTCGCCACCCTTGCCGATAATAATACCTTTTTGAGTGTCTCGCTCTACGTATATGACAGCCATAATATGGATGGAATTCTCCTTTTCTTCAAATTTCTCTACGAGCACTTCTGCTGAATAAGGAATTTCTTTGTCATAATTCAAGAGAAGTTTCTCGCGGATTATCTCTGTGACAAAGAAACGCATCGGCTTGTCGGTCAGAGCATCCTTACCGAAGAATGGAGGCGACGGTGGAAGGAGTTCGATGATACGCGCCTTGAGGTTTTCAACATTGAAGTTCTGCGTTGCGCTTATGGGGAACACCTCTGCGTTTGGCAGACGATTTTTCCAAGCCTCTACGAGAGCCTCGAGTTCCTCATTATTCTTTAGAAGGTCCACTTTATTGATGACGAGAAGCACCGGAACTTTTTCCTTTGCTACTCGGTCAAGAAATTCTTTATTCTTCTCAGGGTCTTCCACCACATCGGTGACATAGAGAAGGATATCGGCATCTGTCAATGCGCCTTCTGAAAACTCCAGCATTGATTCCTGAAGTTTATATTTTGGCTTCAAAACTCCGGGGGTGTCGCTGAATACTATCTGATATTCCGGTGTGTTGACAATGCCTGTGATGCGGTGGCGTGTGGTCTGTGCCTTTGAAGTGATGATAGATATGCGTTCCCCAACGAGATCGTTCATCAAAGTAGACTTCCCTACGTTAGGATTACCTACGATATTTACGAATCCGGCACGGTGAGTTCCGGTATATTCAGGCGTAGCGACAGGAGCATTCTCCATGTCGGATGTGTTTTTGATTTCTTCCATAATATTATTTGTGTTTTTCAATTAAAATTCTGTGAATGAGAAGGGGAGGAGTGAGGAAATAGACGGAAACACATATGTATTGTCTGCTCCGAAGAGAATCACTTCTATTGGTCCATAAAGATGTTCATATTCCAGGAGTGCTTGGCGGCATGCACCGCAAGGAGAAATTGGACTTGACTGAAACTTTGCTTCATCTTCCTTGCCCTTAGGCATTTCCCCTACATTGCGCGCCGCTATGGCAATTTTTTTCATCCCCATGCCGGGATTGAGTGCCGATGCTTGCCAACAGGCATTTCTCTCTGCGCATATGCCGGAAGGATATGCTGCATTCTCTTGGTTGGAACCGGCTACGATTGAGCCGTCTGCCATACGGATAGCCGCTCCTACGTGAAATCGCGAATAAGGCGCATAACTGCGGTAGGTCATCTCCTTTGCCTTTGAGATCAGTTCCCGGTCGTCGACTGACAATTCCTCGGGGGCTACGGACTTATATGTTATTTCTATTTTATTTTCTTTCATGGTATGAAAAATTATGATCACGCGCAGCAAATTATTTGCCCGCGTCTACATTACTAACAAATTGTCGGTGTTTTCGGTTGAGTGGTAATACCGAGGGTATTACAAAAAAATACTCAAATAATTGCCAAAATCACAAAAATGTATTACCTTTGCAGTCTGAAACGCTATAAAAAACATCTGCGCGCCTCTGTAGTTCAACGGATAGAATAGAAGTTTCCTAAACTTTAGATAGGGGTTCGATTCCCCTCGGAGGTACAAATCAATTCCAATATCGATAAATTAAGCCTTCCTGAAATTAATCCTTCCTGCGACATTGCCCGGAGGGCAATAATCTTGTTAACCCACGGTTTCACCGTGGGAGAAGCAAATCCCCACCCATTCTCTACCCCGGAGGGGTAGCACTTTTCCCTTTTTGATTTTGGACTTAAAGCTTTATTTATATTCCGGAATTTGATCCGGGTGAAAAGTGATAGACCGGGATGTGGGGGAAGACGCAATGAAATAGCCCAGCACTCGCCGACCGGAAAATAGGGCTGGCCCGTTGCTGTCGTTCTGCAGCGCTTCGAGATAGTCATGCATTTCCTTAGATATTTGTGTGATAGAGACAGTCATTACATCTCCATCGAATAGCACCTGGTCATCATCTTCTTCATCCGTATCCCGTCTTGAGGTCATGCTAAAAAACGTAGCAATCCCATTAATCGCACCCCGGTCATCCTGCTCCTGCCATGAATAAATCTCACCATTGCGATAAACCTTTACCCAATAACACTCCTGATCCCTCCCCTGATTATCGGCATATTGCACTTGCAACACCGCCACTTGATCGTAAGGCATGTTTATCCAATTAAACTCCATGCTCAAAATCTCTGTCGAAGCATACATCGTCGTCTCCATTTCATAGACATTACCCTCCCTTTCAACTATAAGACGATATTCATGCCCCTCTATGCCGGGGATATCATTACTGAAATATCCATCTTCATCAGGGCTAACAGTAAACTCATCTCCTGAATTAAGGTCACGAAGAGTCACCAATGCATCTGTAAGACGAGTGCGATTCATCGGCTCATCCATTGGAGTGGTCAGAGTGATTGATGCGCGGAAACCCTCTGGAGTAAGTTCCGCTTCTATCACTGTCAGAGGCTCAATATCGTGATATTTCAAATCAAGATCCTTGGAGCATCCTTCAAGCCCCAATGTAATGCATAAAGCAAAATACACAAAGCAAAATTTATATACAGCGGTGAGTTTCATATTTTCTAAAATCTAAGAGTATAAGAGACGGATGGCACCAACCCATACATAGCCTGCTGAACTGCCTGCGTGCCGGATGGTTTATCTGGGTCATCCCTGAAATATACTACATATGGATTGTAGCGGCAATAGGCATTGTAAATTCCGAAAGCCCATTCATAGGTCAATTTCCTCCCAACATGTGTATACGTGGCAGATAAATCAAGCCGATGGGTCGGAGGTGCCTTATATGAATTGCGTTGAGAATAATAGTAACAGGTTTCCCCTGCCACCTCATATTTCACGTCCGGTGCTGTCAAAGGTTGTCCTGATAGGAAAATCCACGACCCTGACAGATTCCATTTATCGGTCAGGCGGAATATTGCCGTCACAGCAAGATCATGCGTACGGTTGTTGGAAGCATCATACCATTTCCCATCGTTGATGCCCGGGATTTTTGTCTCTGTATGCGATAGGGTATATGCTATCCATCCCGTCAACCGCCCATTGTTTTTTCGGATCATGAATTCAGCGCCATATCCTCTCCCTTTGCCCCCCAGGATAATGCTTTCCAAGGCAATATCAGAAAAAGAGTTCCTCCCGTCTTTATAGTCGTAGACATTTTTTATATCCCGATAGAAGGCTTCTGCCGACCAATCGAAATCTCCGTTTTCTGTCATCCCCGTATAGCCAATGGCATATTGAATCGCCTTCTCCGGCTTTACTGATGCTGATGTCAGAGCATATCTGTCAAAAGGGAAAGACGTGGTGGTGGTGCGGATAGCATGAAGATCTTGAGAAGATGATCCTACGCCACCCTTTATATTATGATTTTGCGATATGTTATATTTGATATTTATTCTCGGGTCGGGAGTAATGTAGGTTTTTCCGGCAAACTGATTGGGCACTCCGTAGATGGATATATATTCATGAAATCGGCTTTGCGGCAATACCGAAGAAACATTGAGCCTGACCCCAGCTGTCACATCTACCTTCTCAGAGAAAGATCCTTCATAGTCTATCCAGGCAGAGTTTTGCCAAAGCGATCTTATTTCCTTTTCCGTGGCTCCATTGAATAGCCATTCTGCAGACTTTACTCTTAGAAATTCTGAACGCAACCCAAATTCAAGGTCGTGGTGCTCAGCGATTTTCCAGCATATCTTTTCGTTAAGGGAATAATTGTGGATATATGTCAGCATCTCCTGGTCAAGAGCCATGATGTCCATCGACATTTTCGGATTAAAGTGGGTCAATGAGCCTGTAGTGGTAAAACTCAGATTGTCAAAGGCTCTTGCATTCCAATTTATTGATGCTCCGAGATTTCCCCAAAATAATCCCATTAGGTCGCTTATAGCCATATTGTCGTGACTGATAAAGAATGAGCCGTCTATGATATGACCCGAACGAGGAGTATAGCGCAACTTCGCAGTGACATCATAGAAATTCATTATAGTGCTCCTATATTTTGGCACAAGTTTAAGGAATGCATCCACATATGAACGGCGAGCAGTGACGGCAAAGGAAAGTTTATCCCTTACGATAGGACCCTCTGCCTTTATTTTGGCAGCAAGTATACCCACTGTCAGTGAAGCATGATAAGATTCCATATCTCCGGGCATAAGTGTGGTTTCCAATACGGATGAAGTTGCGCCGCCATACATTGCCGGGTAGGGTCCTTTGAATAGTGTAGCGCTTCCGAGGGCATCATCGTTGAAAGTGGAGAAGATTCCCATCACATGAGATGGGTTATATAGAGATATCCCGTCGAGTAGTACAAGATTTTGATAGGCATTCCCTCCGCGAACTTCAAATCCTCCACCTCCGTCACCTTCACTTCTCACTCCCGGCAAAAGGGAAATGGACTTCAGAATATCATTTTCGCCTCCGAAAGAAGGAAGTTGCGAGAGTCGCCCCAATTCAAGTTTTTCTGATCCAATACGCGTGTTATCAATGCGCTGGCGAGCAGAATTTCCGATGACTGTCACTTCATTGAGAAGAGTCTCAGAAATAGAATCCGCGGGAGAAATATCCGCCATGCAGATCAATGAACTGAAAAGACTGAAAATGATTATACCGATCGTTTTTATCATAAATTCACAATTGAGATTGCAAAATTACAAAAAATCAGCATAATCCACAAATCCCCTCAATCCATATAGATTGTGTGAGCGCGGAAGCGCGAATAGATCATGAATATGAATTGGCTCAACACAGCCAATTATGCATTATAAATTATGCATTATGAATTATAAATTAAGCATTAGGCAGAAGCCGCGAGAGGAAAGGGGAGTGCCGAAAATCGGGGGCTGGAAGGTGGATCAGGTCGGGAGTGTCGATCATTGCTACGGTGTCACACATATTAGTGGCTACGTCAAGTTCATGAGTGGAGAAAATTATCCCCTTATGCTGTTCATGGGCAAGGCGACCGAGAAGTTTCACAAGGTCGTAGCGGCTAGGCATGTCAAGGAAGGAGGTAGGCTCGTCAAGCAAAATCAACGGAGTGTCTTGTGCAAGCGCTCTCGCTATCATCACACGCTGGCATTCGCCGTCGCTCATCGTGTCAAGTGTCCGCTGTGCAAAACTCTCCATCCCTACATCAGATAAAGAACGCATCACTATATCTTCGTCTTCTTCTCGCATACGCCCTATCCAGTTGGTGTAGGGAGCGCGTCCCATCGCTACTGCATCTACACATCTCATAGATGGAATGCGGGTGCGCTGCGTTGAGACGAAGGCAAGGGTCTTTGCCAATGAAATAGGGGAGAGGGATCGTATATCTTTTCCCTCAAGGAGGATTCTCCCGGAATAATTGGTGTTTAATCCGGCAATGGCACGAAGAAGCGTTGATTTTCCGCTTCCGTTGCGTCCTATCAATGACGTAAGGGTCGACTCCTTGAATTCTGTTGACACATCATTCAAAAGAGTGCGTCCTTTATAGCCTATGGTGAGATTTTGAAGGGTGATCATATTTCATATGTCGAAGGTTTCCGGGGTCCGGGAGCCACGAAAAAAAGTTAGTTTTTTAGTTTTAATACTACCAAGATTACTATTGGAATCCCCAATAGGGCGGTTATGGAGTTGATGGGGAGGGTGAGAAGCTTCGAAATTATATCGCAGATGAGGAGAATTACAGATCCTGACAGTAGAGTGGCAGGCACAAGTGTGCGATGATCGGAGGTGCGGAATATCATGCGCGTTACGTGGGGCATAGCCAATCCGATGAAACCGATTGGTCCGCAGAAGGCTGTCACTGTGCCGGCAAGCAGTGTCGTAGAGAGGAAAAGCAATGCTCGTGAGCGTTTGATGTCAAGACCCATGGTTCGGGCATACTCTTCTCCAAATAAAAGTAGATTGAGCGGTTTGATGGTGAAAACAGCGAGAAGCATACCGGCTGCAACTGCCGGTATAAGAATACGGAGTTGAGTGGCAGTGACATCTCCGAGTGAGCCCATAGTCCATATTACGAATGCCTTCAGCGACTCGTCGCGGCTCAAATATTGAAGAATCTGCACCACTGCGCTGATACCCGAAGAAAACATCATGCCAAGAATGAGGATCACCATTATATCTTTTATTCGTGAAGCCACTGCCCCTACAATGAATAGCACTGCAGCAGAACCGATCCAGGCGGCTCCGGCAATACCAAGCGATGACATTGTTGGGCTAAGCCCCAGAAGGGGAGCGCCGAGCAGAAAAATTGCAACACCGAGAGATGCTCCGGAACTGATACCAAGCACGTAAGGACCCGCAAGTGGATTCCTGAAGAGTGTTTGCATCTGGAGTCCTGACACAGAAATGGATGCACCGGCAAGAATGGCAACCACTGCCTTTATCAAACGGATATTAATGACTATCCTCGACACTGCCGGAGGGCAATCTCCACCCGTCAAGGCTCCCCATACCTGCCCGATCGGAATATTTGTCGAACCCAATGCTATGTCAATGGCAGCCAATGCCACCAACAGCACTCCAAGAAATATAAACAATGATGATTTCGCCATATTCACATAACTCCCAATAAGTTATTTATTTAAAAATACTGCGCGAAGCGCCAATACTGAGCCTCCGGCTCCAATACTGAGGCGAAGCCTCTAATACTGCGCGAAGCGCCCCCGCCCCTCGACACCTCAAATCAACTTTTTATAATAAGTAAAGGATCCATCCAATATCTCAGGATGAAATATATGTATCAGATCCTGAAGTATCAAATCCGGGTTAGTGATTCCCGACTCAAAAAAGTCATTGCCTCCGGCAGAATTTGCCCGAAGAGTATTATTGTAGACCGAGCCATTGCGAAAAACACGCGTGTCGGTGAATTTCGGGCATTTCTTGGCGAGGGCTGTCAATGATGAAATCTGGTCAGTGTTGAGCCAAAAATCGGCTTGTGATGTAAGCGTATAGGCTTCTTCAAGATCTATAGGGAGAGAAGTGCTTCCGGTATCTTTCTTGTAGATATAGTCCCCTCCGGCATCTGAGATCAATCGCGCCATATAACTTGATGAGGATGGCATAAACCATGAATCCCCATATGGCAAGTTGAGCATCACCGACGGAGCGTCGATAGCAGCATCAGCAACTTTCTTCTTTAGTTCATTGTATCTGTCAGCGATTTCTGCAAATTTCTTCTCCCCTTTCTCCCTTTCGCCGATGATTTCTGCTATCGGCACTATCCATTCTGTTTTTCCGAGAGGTGACTCCTCGAGATAGTCACCGATATAGATATATGGGATATCAAGTTCCCGCAATTTCCCTTCCATTGAACTTGCACCGTTCACTCCATAGAGCAGCACTATGTCAGGGTCAGCAGCCACAAGGGCTTCGTAGTCAATGTTCCCTTCATAACCTATGTCTGATATTTCTTCGCGACGTTTCTGTATCTCCGGATTTGTAATGTAGTTGATTCCGGAAACACCGACTATCCTGTCGGTAGCGCCCAATGCATCAAGCATAGCGACATGAGTAGATGATGTGGCTACGATGCGCTTTGCCGCCCCATCAAGAATCTGACCCTCGAAAGTCAATGGTGCCTCATCTCCGGTTCTCACTATGAATAGCCGAGAGGCTACGCTGTCAGCCCCCTGCCATGGATTGGAGACCGTCAGAAGCGTGCTCTCAGAGCCATCCTTGCCGGATATTGAAAATCCTGATGCTTCTGACGGGTTGTAGAGCGTCTCAGTGAAGTCTGAGAGAGTGTCGGAATGATTGCGGCATGCAGGGATTAGTGCAAGAATGACGCATATCAGAATTGAGAGAAGTGACTTCTTCATATGATTTAAAAATTATTTAAGTTTGAATTAGACTAATT
>CAMWQF010000114.1 GCA_947176285.1 uncultured Porphyromonadaceae bacterium | reverse complement strand
AGGCAGAAGGCGGTCTTACTGACCAGATGTCTCAGTATTATAACGCTAACAAGGCTGAGATAGATGCAAATACTAAAAAAATCAATCTTATAGAAGAAACTATAAAGAGCATCGTAAGTCCGGAAGATCCTGATAGCTTGATGATGATGATGAACGAAGCTTTTGGCCAGATGCAGTCTATGTTTGATGCTATGCAGGCTCAGATTGAAGAACTTCAGGCTAAAGTTGCTGAACTCGAAGGCAATAAATAAGAATCGTTATGATAGTAATAAAGAGAGGATGCTTTAAGCGTCCTCTTTTTTAATGTCCCTATGATTCTCAATCACTGACTTTAATTTTTGTTCTCTAATAATTAACAGACCATTATCCGAAAAATAGACCAATTCATATACGATTATTCCGTTTAATACGTTTATTAAAGTATGAAGGAATTCAGACTTTTGCTATCTTTTCTTTTATCGTTTTGTTTCTGCCTTGCCATGGCGGAAAACGTTCGTATTTCCGGCAAGGTAGTAGATAATGAAGATAAACCGGTTGAATTTGCTACTGTTCAGATAAAAGGAACGGCTATTGGTACAAATACCGATCTTGAAGGTAAATATTCGCTTAGCGTAGCTGAAAAAGATACTATTATTATTTCATTCAGTTGTATCGGTTTTAAGACAATTGACAGGACTTTGATTGATTCTAAGGGGGATGTAACATTAAATGTACGCCTTTATACGGATTCCAAGCTTCTTGATGAAGTCCAAGTTGACGGTTTCCGTAGTAATATTAATGGCATGCAAACTTTAGATGTTGATAATTTCAAAATTTCCCCTGATGTAAGCGGTGGGAGTGTGGAAGCTATTTTAGCAACTATGCCCGGTGTCAATTCCAATAATGAAATGACTTCTCAATACTCTGTCAGAGGTGGAACTTTTGATGAAAATTCCGTATATATAAATGGAGTTGAGATATATCGTCCACAACTGATGAAAAGTGGTCAGCAGGAAGGCCTTTCTATTATTAACCCCGATATGGTGGGCAATCTTAAATTCTCTTCTGGCGGTTTCCCCGCAAGATATGCTGATAAAATGTCTTCTGTTCTTGATATCTCTTATAAAGACCCCGAAGCCTTCGAACTTCGCGTATCCGGAAGTCTTATGGGTGCTTCTCTTGCTCTCGGATTGAACACCGGTAAAGTTTCAATGCTCCATGGTGTTCGATTTAAAAAGAATAATTCACTTCTGAGCAGTCTTGAGACAAGAGGTGAATACGACCCAAGCTATTTCGACTATCAGACTAATATGACTTTCAAAACGTCTGACAAATTTCAAATAAATTTCCTCGGAAACATAGCTTTAAACAATTATAATTTCAAACCCACTGATCGAGAGACTACTTTCGGTACTTCTGAAAATGCCAAATCTTTCAAAGTCTATTTCGACGGTGAAGAAAAGGATAAGTTTCAGACATTCTTAGGTGCTGTCAACCTTACTTACAAAAAGAATAGAGCTTCTTCTTTTTCTTTAGGTCTTTCGGGATTTCTTACCGATGAGTTGGTTAGTTATGATATATCCGGCGAATATTGGCTGGATCAAGCCGGAACCGGAGGTGACGGAGGAATAGGCGGCGAACTCGGTGTTGGAAAATATATGGAACACGCTCGCAATCGTCTCCGTGCTTCTGTTGTGCAGACAGTCTTGAGAGGCACAACAAGATTAAAAAATAATAATTTCACCTACGGATTGACTTACCAACATGAAGCATTTCGTGATAGGTCGAAAGAATGGGAATGGCGTGACTCTGCCGGTTATTCCCTTCCTACACAGCCGGAAGGCGTTCACCTTATTTACAATCTCTCTTCTAAACAGGATATTCAGGCAAATCGCATTTCCGCTTTTGCAGAAGATGCTCTATATTTTGAGACTTCTAAAGCGTATATAACTGTTAATGCCGGGTTGCGTCTTTCTTATTGGGATTTCAATAGAGAATTCCTCGTATCGCCACGTGCCAATATCAGTATCGCTCCATTAAATAATAATCAATTGACTTTTCGTGCAGCCGTAGGTCTATATTATCAGTCACCTTTCTATAAAGAATATAGAGCTACAGTGACTGATGAACTTGGAAATGGTTTTATTGAACTTAATCGAAATATTAAGTCTCCACAAAGTCTTCAGTTTATAATCGGATCGGATTACACATTCCGAGCTCTCAACCGACCGTTTAAACTCACTGGCGAAGCATATTTCAAGGCGTTATCTCGTCTCATATCATATGAATATGATAATCTGAAGGTAGAATATTCAGGTGTAAACGATTCCAAAGGTCATATTATGGGTCTTGATATGAAACTGTTTGGACAATTTGTTGAAGGATCTGACTCCTGGATCTCGTTCTCATTAATGAATACTCAGCAGACTCTTGATGGAGTTAAAACCCCGCTTCCAAGCGACCAACGATATTCTCTGGGTCTCTTCTTCACAGATTATTTCCCAAAATTCCCAAAACTGAAGTTCTCATTGAGAGGAATTTTTTCAGATGGTCTTACTATGACTGCCCCTCATGTATCTCGCTCTCATAGTTATTTCAGAGCCCCGGCATACAAACGTCTTGACATTGGCTTCTCTTATAGATTGGTAGGAGGAGAAAAAGAAGGTGTTCGTCCGTTTAATTTCTGGCGGCATTTTAAAGATATTTCCGTTGCCCTTGATGTTTTCAACCTCTTTGATATTTCGAATGTAAGTGGATATTATTGGGTGACTGATGTCAATGGGATACAATATGCTGTTCCAAACTATCTGACTCGCAGACAATTTAATCTGCGTCTTTCTTTCGAACTCTAAAATTGCCTGATAAGAAAATGAATCTAAAAAACGATATCGAATTTAATAAGACATACCAGATATCTGACATTTCCAGATATTTCAATCGTAAATCAGGAAATAAAAATCCCGAGGCATATGCTGTATATTATGAAGTTGGCAATGCCATAAAGCGGTCGGAGGCTCCCATTCGAGTTCTTGGTCTCACTATCGCTTTGTGTATAGAAGGTGAAGGTGAAGTTGGAATAGGCGTTAGAAAGTATAAATTCAGGAAAAACAGCCTGATGCTTCTCAATCCGAATCAATATGTCCATTCGTTGAATTCTGTTGTTCCAATCAGAATTAAGGTCATAGGTTGTAATCTTGAAATGATTGAGTCCATCATGCCTAAATTATCCGGACTTCTTCCTCTTTTAATTCATAACCCCATAGAATCTGTCAGTCAGCTTTCCGATGAAAATTCCTTAGATATTCAGGAGTATATGAAAATTATTGATGAAAAACTAAGGGTAAATGATTCTCCTATGAAAAGATTAAAGATCAGCCATCTTATTCAGGCTATGCTTTGCGAGATAATTGAAAAGCACTATGTCTCCAAAGATGGAGTCGTGAGGCCACAGTCTCGCAAAGAGGAAATTCTTTCAAAGTTTATCATTGAAGTGCTTCAAAATTTTAGAAAGGAAAGAAGTGTCTCGTTCTATGCTGATCGACTTTGCGTCACTCCCAAGCATCTATCTGCAGTAGCCAAGGAAATAACTTCTCATACTGCCGGAGAATTGATCGACCATTATGTCATTATGGAGGCTAAGATAATGCTCGCTGAGACTAATCTCACCATTCAGGAAATTGCTAATAAACTCAATTTCGCCAATCAATCTTTTTTTGGAAAATATTTCAAACATCTTTCCGGATATTCTCCTTCTGATTTCAGAAAGATGGCTTTATTATAAAAAAATTCATTATCAAAATTTAAAGAAATGGCACAGAAACCAAGTATTCCCAAAGGAACAAGAGACTTTTCCCCGGTGGAAATGGCTCGCCGCAACTATATATTTGATACAATACGCGAGGCTTTCCGACTTTTCGGTTATCGCCAAATTGAGACCCCTGCTATGGAGAATCTCTCTACTCTAATGGGTAAGTATGGAGAGGAAGGTGACAAACTCCTCTTCAAGATTTTAAATTCAGGTGACTTCCTAAAAGATGTTAATCCTGAAGATCTGGAAAAAAAGAATTTGCCTAAACTCACCAATCAAATGTGTGAAAAGGGACTTCGTTACGATTTGACAGTGCCATTTGCTCGCTTTGTGGTGCAACATCGCAACGAAATTCAAATGCCATTCAAGCGTTTCCAGATTCAACCTGTATGGCGTGCAGACCGTCCGCAAAAAGGACGGTATCGCGAGTTTTATCAGTGCGATGCCGATGTAGTGGGTTCTGATTCTCTTTCCAATGAAATCGAGTTGCTTTCACTCATCGATTATGTGATGGGAAAACTTGGCATTAGAACTTGCATCCATGTAAATAATCGTAAAATACTAACCGGCATTGCTGAAATAATAGGAGAGGCTGATAAGATTGTCGATATTACTGTTGCTATCGATAAGATTGATAAAATAGGAATAGATAATGTAAATGCTGAGTTGCGAGAGAAAGGTCTTAGCGAAGAGGCTATTTCTGCACTGAGGCCTTTACTTGAACTAAGCGGAACTAATGAAGATAAACTTGAGAAACTTTCTTCTATGCTCGCTAAGAGCGAGATAGGCATGAAAGGAGTCGAGGAAATGAGAGAGGTTTTGACAGGTTTTGAAGACCTGGGTCATTCTTGCGGTTTGGATCTTGATGTTTCTCTTGCTCGTGGCCTTAACTATTATACCGGAACTATCATTGAAGTTAAGGCACTTGATGTTGAGATTGGATCTATCACCGGAGGTGGCCGTTACGATAACTTGACAGGTGTTTTTGGAGTATCCGGTCTCTCCGGAGTTGGAATCTCTTTTGGTGCCGACCGCATCTATGATGTTCTAAACTCTCTTGATCTTTATCCAAAAGAAATATCCGGAAGTGTGAAGGCTCTTTTTATTAATTTCGGTAAAGAAGAAGCCAAGGCATCATTAAAATGTGTAAAGGCTCTTCGTGAGGCTGGAATTTCTGCACAACTTTATCCTGATTGCTCGAAATTGAAAAAGCAGATGCAATATGCTAATTCAGAAGGAGTGCAGTATGTGGTTATGATCGGTGATACAGAACTTGCTGAAGGCACTGCTACAGTAAAGAATATGGCTGATGGAACTCAAGTCACAGTTCCACAATCAAAGCTTCCGGAGGTGATATGCTGAAGTTTGAGTCTTTTCTTCTCGGACAGCCTTGTTGCCCGGAAGAAACTTCCACCGACAGATATTATTTCAACCTTGCCAACCGCTTGATTGAAATAGCAGAATCAAATAGTTCGTTGGCGACACTTCATTCATCTCTGATAGAGAGGGCTGCATTGTGCGTCATAGGCTATTTTCAGGATATGATTGCCGATGCCGGACTTTGGCATGGCTTCACCGATGAGTGCCGTAGGCTGTATGGTACTCCTGTTCCGTTCTTCACTGTTTCTGATCATTATGTAGACTATGAGTTGAATCGTGAAGATGTCGGCTTTTTAGTGTGGTATGCCGTTGCCATGTATTCCGACGATAGGTGTATATATCCGTTTAGAACTGACTTGGTGGCATTGGCTGATGCTTGGTTTGAAGAACTTGAAAAAGTCTATGAAGAATCTCCTGTCCCGGAAGGATACCATCTTGCTCATGAACTTGATGTATATGCCGAAGAAGATCAGGAAATGATTCTGAAACTTGGAAGTTGGCTATTCTTGCATAGTTGGCTTCTTCCTCCCGCTTTTGCTCTTACCGCAAGTCAAATGATAGCAGAGTTGGTAAAAGAAGGTAAGGATAAAGAAGAAATTGCCAATGCTATACAAGATGCTGTAAAACATCAGCCTACCGGTCCTCTCGCTCTATATCTCGGAGAATGGGTCCATCTCACGATAAATCATAAGCTTTCAAAGCGTAGCGAAAAGAAAGAGGAAAATTCTTCTCATCCTGCCTTTCAACGTCTTACTGCAGAAACAGGAGGCGCACCGGTGAAATTCATCGACGGTTATAAGGCTTTTAATGAATATCTTATAAATACGCTCGGATGGAAACCCGGCGAGGAGCATCTTTCCCAACTTAAAGATTGTCCAAATTTCGTCTTGATGGTAAATCCGAAAAAAGGATTGCTAGTTGCTCCCGGTATATGTCAATGCATTAAGGCTCCTTCAAATCCAATGTATGATGAGGAATATGCTTCCTCTCATGCCATCACCCTGTTGACCGAGAGAGGAGTATGTCCGCATGATCTTCTTGCATATATTTGTGAAAAAGATTGGCTTCCCGATGCCAAATTCCCGGATAGCGATGATCATGCTCTTGTAGCGAATTTTCATGATTTTTTAGCTCGCTGTTATCTTCAATTATATTACAGAGGAGACTAAAAAATCCCGGTTATAGAACAAAAATTATTCCTCATCCGAAAAGATGAGGAATATTTTATTATTTAAGTAAAACATCATTAACTACAGTTTGCCAAATAATGCCTTAAGCCGAAGAGAAATTACTCCGAACACAGCCTCACCGAAGATGCTTGAGTTCATTTTTGAAGTTCCAAGTTGGCGGTTGACAAAGATAATTGGAATTTCAACAACCTTGAATTTCTTTTTCCAAGCCTTGAATTTCATCTCAATCTGGAAGGCATATCCCTTGAATTCAATTTTATCAAGATCTATGGCTTCAAGAACTCTGCGACGATAGCAGACATAGCCTGCTGTTGAGTCATGAAGCGGCATGCGTGTGACGAATCGGACATATGCAGATGCAAAGTATGACATCAATACCCTTCCCATAGGCCAGTTCACAACATTAACGCCTGTAATATATCTTGAACCAACGCATACATCCGCTTCACGATCCTTACATTCATGGTATAGCCTGGTAAGGTCGTCCGGATTATGTGAGAAATCGGCATCCATCTCAATGACATACTGATAGTCTCTCGCTAATGCCCATTTAAATCCATGGATATAAGCGGTGCCTAAGCCGAGTTTGCCGGATCTGCATTCAAGATGAATCCTTCCCGGGTATTCTTTCATGGCAGTCCTCACTGCATCCGCTGTGCCATCAGGAGATCCATCATCTATTACAAGAATGTCAAAGCCATCCGGTAACTTGATGACTGTTCGGAGCATCATCATGATGTTCTCAATCTCATTGTATGTTGGAATGATGACAAGTACGTCGCTCATATCAATACGTTTTTGGTGTTATTTGCATTCGAATCCTTTTGCATTGCAAAATTACCAAAAATTCTCCATTCTTCAAAATTCAAAGAGCAATATTATATTTTTTGAGCACTGCAATTGGATGATACGATTGTTTTGCTTTTCTTAATCCTTCATCACCTGAATCATCTTCACGATTAATGAATTGAATTTCAGGGTGACGCTCACACATCAATGCAGCAAACTCCTTATTGATCTTTTCATAACTTCCATCAAAAGCACGAGAGGCTTTTTCTACATGCACAAAAAGAGTATCGTTTTTTACGTCTCCTATCGTGAATGCTGCAATATCTTCTCCTACCATAAGGACGGCTCCTTCAAGTCGGATATCTCCTTCTTTTATCAACTCAAGAAGTTTTCTTGTCATCCTTCTTTCCTCAATGGCCATAGGAGTGCTATCACCTTCATCGTCGATGATTTTCATGAATTCCATTGCAGAGTCAACATTAGATGCATCAAGAGGCTTAATGGTATGATTTGGATAAAGAGAATCAAATTTATTGACATGATTGCGTTTCTTTCCCATCTTCTTGCCTGAAAGGGTAGAAAGCATTTTTGCATCATATAAGTAATCTCCCCAATCATCCAATGGGTTTATTGATGATATTCCGGCATCTTCAAGTTCTTCAAGAGCATACTCGGGAACGGCTGATAACACTGCCGGAATACCGTTATAATTGCAATATTCCCTTATTTTATCAAAACTTTCTTTTATTGGAAGTTTACCTATCGGTAGAGAGAAAGCAGGAGTGTCGGTGTCATTTTCTACAACTCCCTTTATGAAAAGGGTATCCTTATAGATAGCAAATTCATATTTGAAGAAGTCCACCCACATTAAGATGCCTGCATAAGAGAAATCGGTAGTCCTTCCGTTTTCCATGCTAAGATAATGAAATATGGTTTCCATATCTGCATGCGTTATAGGCTGAAACTTCAAGATTTCAGAGTCTTGTTCTATTCCGGATCTTTGGCGTCTTCTTGTCGATTCTGAGCGACGGAGTGCTTCAATAAATCCATTGTAGTCGGTGTAGGTTTTTACTGCGGTGTTCATAGTAAGATAGA
>CAMWQF010000113.1 GCA_947176285.1 uncultured Porphyromonadaceae bacterium | reverse complement strand
TAATAAATGTTATTGAAAAAATTATGGGTTTAGCCACCAGTCCCCTAAAGGGGTGATAAAGAATCAAATCTCACCCCCTTTAGGGGGCTGGGGGGCTTCTAATTAGTTATTTACCAGTCCGGGTTCTGTGTAAGAGCACCTGACTTCAATACTTCAGCCTGGGGTATTGGCCATAGATAGCCTTTATCTCCGGGCCAAGTGCGTGGAGTGATGTAAGATGGATTCATCACAGGAGTGTATGTAATTTGGTCGCCATTTTTCGTGATCTCCATCACCTTGATGTCGACGAAATACTGAGGACCTTTTAGCCAACGGCGGACATCATACATACGGTGACCTTCGAATGCGAGTTCTACGAATCGTTCATTTTCATATCTCTTTTCGAAATCTTCAAAAGAAAGAGAATTGGGTAGTTCCGGCTGACCGGCACGTTTACGAACGAGGTTGATTGCCTCTGCCGCAGACATTGTGAACTCATCAGGAGTGTCATATCCGCTTCCACTGTAGTTGAGGAGTGCTTCTGCGTAATCAAGATAGAGTTGCCCCATGCGGAAGAGAACCCATGTGTGCTTAGTGGTAGTTGGACCTGAACCCGAAATCTTCTGTTCACGATTTACATATTTCTTCAGATAGTATCCGGTAGGAGTTCCATATGAAACAGAGCGGGAGTTTGCACCACCATACCAAATTTCAAGAGCATCAGATGGAAGTTCGTTTGGCCATTTTTCTCCATTTACAGCCACTGTTACAGCAAGACGAGAATCGCGGTTTGCATAAGGATTCTGTGGATCATAATCCGGATCTTGATCGATAGGAAGTCCTTTGGTTGTTTCATATGCTGACACAAGGTTTTCTGTTGGACAGTTGCCTCCATTGCCTCCTGCCATGCCAATTGGGAAATTTCTGGTTTCCATAGCTCTGTCGTCAGCTACACGGCGAGCAAAAATGATTTCTTTGATAGATTCGGAATTCTGCCAGCTGTCACCTCCGAAAAGAACGGAGTAATCGTTAGCAAGGCGCATTCCGCGCGCTGAGCATGAATCTATACATTCCTTGTTGCGAAGAGCAGCCTCATACCAGAGTTCTCTTTTTTCATTATTATCTTTTCCCTTTGTGAAGAGGGGAGAAGCATGATAAAGAGCAGCGCGGGCACGGAGAGCGAGCACACCAAGATTATTCACTCTGCCCGTTTCATCCTCTATAGAGTTGAATGCTCCGGAATAGTTTGCAATAATGCTGTCTTTAATAGCATAGCATTCTTCATCGATAAATTCGAAAATCTTGTCAGAAGATACTCTTGGCTGGGAGTTGGCATCTTCAGCGTTCATGTATTCAGTGATCAATGGAACGTCGCCATACTGACGCACAAGCAGGAAATAATAGTAAGCGCGCATAAAGCGAACTTCCCACTGCTGGTTGTTGTATTTGATCATTTCATCTACGTATCCTTTCTCGAGTTTATGTTCCGGAAATTCAAGGCCGGTAAATTTGTCGAGATAAAGATTGCAATAGGAGATTGCATCCCAGCATGTGGTCCAGGTGCTTCCGTTGGCATTTGACGCACTCCATGCGCCATTATAGTACGATTCTATTGAGCCTCCTTGATGACTATAGACAGCTTCATCGGTAGCAGATGCAAGCATTGCGCCTCCGTAGGTCTGACCATGATCATAATCAAGATTTCTGTAGATGTGTGTGATGATCTTTCCGACACTGCCGAAATCTCTCTTCACCCACTCTTCGTCATTGATCTTGAACTCCTTGTGGTTCATCTGATCGGAGCAGGCTGTCATTCCGAGAGCAAGGAAGGCTACACCGCTTAATATATGCGTAAGTTTCATTATTCTTGAATTTTAGAAGTAAGAAAGGTTAGAAAGTGAGTTTGACGCCTACTGCTATCTGGCGGCTTAGAGGAGCAGAAATGCCGGTGGCTTCAGGATCAAGTCCTGTGAGTTTGTCGTCTCCGCCGGTTGCAATATTGCAAAGGTCTACTCCACGTACAAATACGCGTGCATCTGTGATAAATCCGGTTTTTGCAAGAAGATTCTTGTCGAAGTTATAGTAAAGCTCGATATTGCGGAGTTTCAGATAACTGCGGTCTCTCTGCCAGAATGTGCTTGTTCTGTAGTTGTTAGCATTGGTTGATGAACTGAGACGTGGATAGAGTGCATCAGCACTGTTGTTTGACTCAGCGTTCCAACGGTTGTCATATACTTCCTGAGCAAGTGAGGAATTGTTGATCAATCCCCAGTAGTAGCCTTGAGAAGCAAGGTTGCAACCCCAGTTGCCTACACCCTGGAAGTGAGCCACAAGACCTATGCCTTTGTATTCAGCACCAAGATTGAAGGTGTAGAATATCTCAGGGCAAATGGCATTGTGTCCTATTTTAGTCACGTCGTTGGCATCAATCACATGGTCGCCATTGAGGTCGGCATACTTGATATCGCCAGGGCGGACGGTTGAGAATGTCTGTGGGTAGTAGTTGTCAATCTCTTCCTGAGAAGTGAACAATCCTAAAGCAACGAGACCATAAGTAGAGCTGAGAGGATTTCCTGTGTTGACAAGGTTGTCAAATGCTTTAGGCTCTTCAGCCATATCTACGATCTTGCTCTTTGCAAAAAGGAATGATCCGCCGGCCATTACGTTCCAATCACCAAAGTTCTTGTTGAAGTCTAGTTCGATGTCTACACCACGGTTGTCCACTTTACCTTGATTCTTGAAAGGAGCAGAGAAACCGATGAGGCTTGAGTATGCTCCGGAACCGTCTACGAAGATGTCATAGTGGCGATTGTAGAAATAGTCAGCAGTAAGGTTGATGCATCCGAGGAAACTTGCATCGATACCAACATCATATTTAGCAACCTTTTCGTGAGTCGGATTTACAGTCGGAGTTTGAAGCACTGTGGTTTCACCCCAAGTGGCTCCACCGTCATATTTGCTTGACCATGGATAAGAAACGCCAGTTGTTTGATATGCTTGCTGATAGTAGTTCCATACGTTGTCACCCGGCAGACGGTCAAGGTTTTGAATACCCCATGATCCACGGGCTTTCAAGAAGTTGACAGCAAGATCATCGTTGTTGAGGATAACTGCCCCAAGAGATACTGTCGGTGAGAAACTCCACTTAGTGCCGGGGGCAAGACGGGATGATCCCATTTCTGCCAATATCACGCCAAGTGAATATCTGTTGGCAAAAGTATATTGTCCCCAAAGTGAGACATTATGGCGGTAGATGCTGGTGTTTTTGCCCATCGGAGACTCGAAGTCGTAGAAATACTTAAGTTGAGCCATCACGCGGTGCTTGTCGCCAAATGTTCTGTCATAGTTGAATCCTGCCCAAGCATTAAGCCGACGCTGGAATGATGTCATAGATGCTCCGGAACCCATTTCTGTAGCTTGGTCTGCTACTTCCCAATATGTGTACTGAGGAACTCCATCAACCCATTCGGTAACGTTGTTCATACCATAGTTATACTTCTTGGAGTGATTTTCCACGATATTTGATATGATGTCGTAGCTTGCTCCTACATTGAATTTAAGACCGGGAGTCACCATGCAAAGATCCTGAACGATTTCAGCATTGAAGAAGAGTGAGCGGTCAAAGATCTTAGTGTAGGCTGCATTAGTTGACTGAGCGTATGGGTTGTTATCGCCCGACCAGGTTGAATTGCCACCCCATACACCATTGTCATTCCTAATTGGGAAAGCAACAGCAGGAGTGCTGTAGATCATGCTCCAGAGGTTTGCCTGATCACCGGGACATTGCATTTCACCAAGAGAAGTGAAGATGTTTGACTTTAGTTGAGTATATTTGAAAAGGTCTACATCCAGGTTGATGCGTACGTTTCCTCTGACATACTTGTCTTGAGTGGAGTATCCGTCGTTTTTGTGAGCATCCTTGATGAAGCCATCGCTATAGAGGAAATTCACCATTGAGAAGTAGCGGAATCTTTCGCCACCACCGGAAAATTCAATAGAAGCGCGATCGCCATTTGCATGGTTGCGATAAGTCTCGGCACCCCAATTCACGTTGGGGTAGAGAAGAGGATATTGGCCGCTTGCAAATGCATCGATTTCCTGCTGAGTGTATTTTGCAAATTGTCCTTGACCTTCATTATAGAGGGCCTCGTTCATAGCCTTTGCATAAGTCGCTCCGTCTACAAACTGAGGTTTGTTGGTCATATTAGAGAAAACATGCTCATAGTTCACTCGGATAGTACGAGAATTGTATTCTCCACGTTTTGTTATCACATTGATTATGCCATCGGCGCCTTTGTAGCCGTAGAGTGCAGTGGCAGCAGCATCCTTCATGATCTGCACTTCGAGCACTTCTTCAGGGTCGACAAGAGTAATGTCTCG
Organism: uncultured Porphyromonadaceae bacterium; assembly: GCA_947176285.1. Taxonomy (GTDB): domain Bacteria; phylum Bacteroidota; class Bacteroidia; order Bacteroidales; family Muribaculaceae; genus Lepagella. The sequence continues at coordinate 3,894 of CAMWQF010000113.1, read as the reverse complement.
TTCAATTCCATCCACTAAGATAAGTGGTGTGCTTCCTGAAAGACTTTGAAGTCCGCGCACGTAGAAAGTTGGATTTTGAGCGTAGTATGTTCCTGTGCCGGCAATTGTAATAAGGCCTTTGCCATGTCCTATGAGCGAATTGCCTACGTTTTTCGCACTGCGCCTGTTGACTGCGTCATTCGTAATCACACTTACAGAAGCGGTAGAATTTTCACGGGTCACGCCTAAATCAACACCGATGTTGTATTCTTGGTTAAGCCATGAATTCACCACACTGTCCGTTCCCTCCTGAGCAAATGCTGACAGAGAGATTCCGGCGGCGAGCGACATTAGAAATATATTTTTTGATTTCATTTTTGTCTCTTTATGTCTCGTTTGAGATGATGTTGTTTGAATACTTTCGTGTCGAATGGATTACCATCCCGGGTTTTGTATCAGGCCATAGCCCTTATTGATCTCATCCTGTGGGAATGGCATCATAAACCACTTCAATACTTCTGGATTTTGCTGATCGTCGGCATAATCCCATAGCACTCGCTTACCTTGAGTCAGTTCGAAGAACTCATACTCGAATCGTGCAGGTTCGTCCATTTTATTATTGGCGTCATCGCCATAATATGGAGAATTACGACGTATCCATTCATTCTTAGAGTTCTTGTTCATGCGGAATGTAGCCATGCCATGAAGTTTCTTAGTCATCCAATCGGTACGTTTGCGGCGAATCATGTCGATATATCTTGCATTTGTGAGGCCAAGCTCGCAAGCACGTTCACGAAGGATTTCTTCGATAAGGTTGTTCTTGTCGGTCTTAAGATTCAGGCTGTTGTTGTAGCTTGAAGCGATGCTCTTCATGCCTACACGAGAACGAATCAGGTCGACTTGATTGATAGCATCTTGGTTTCGTCCGCATTCTGCAAGACACTCGGCATACATGAGGATCATATCCGGAATAGTAAGCACGTTCCAGTGCATGTTCGGGTCACGGTGCCATTCTATCTGGTTGAGCACATACTTATAAGCTGCAAAACCAGTTGGACAATATGTAGTTAGTGCTTCTACGAGTGTATTATCCGTAGGATGCTTTACACATTGTCCCGCATCATAGCCACCGACCCAAGTCTCCATGATACGTCCTGTAGCTTTGCCGTCGGCAGACTGAAGAGCAAGATTCTGGAATGTTCCGGACACTGTCGCATTTTCGTATAGACGTGGGTCACGGGAATAAGTCTTCGAGAAGCCATTACGAGATGAATATTTGTATTCGTAGAAAAGCTTATCGTAGGTGCCGGAGAGGCAAGTGTAGACATCCCAAGTGGAACCATCTTTATCTACAGTATAAGTTTCTTTATACTTAAAGTCCCTGTCATGATCGAATGGTTTGCCATCGCTCCATGGGAACATCTCGATATATTCGAGTGTCGGATGGTTGTTTGAACGGTTTACTGACCATGTGTTCCAGTTCAGCCAGCTGTAAGCACCTTGGCTACCGTAGATACTTGCTACTTTGGTCCAATGGATATTCTCGGGGCTATCATCAAAGAAATATCCTCGACGATAGGCTAGACGGTATCCGTCAAGATTCTTTTTCTCTGCCTGATATAGATGGTAGTATTCACCGTTCTTTCTGTTTTCCTCCCAAAAATCCTCGAAAGCCTGGAGAGCTCGCTGCCAACGACTTTGGTCGAAACTTCCATATCCTACTAAATTTTGTTGTTCTGCTTCAGATTCTCCACCAAAATAAGGGGCTCCATTATAAAGGGGAGAAGCAGCAAGCCATAGCACCTGAGCCTTTAGTGCCATAACACCGGCTTTTGTCCAGCGTCCGGTCTGACGAGAACTTGATTCGGCATCATTGCCATTATAAGCCCAATAAAGGTCGTCTTTTGCTTCATCACACCATTTTACGATAGCATTTACGGTTTGCTCGAATGTGCAGCGTTGTCCTGCCTTGCGTTCGCCGTATTCATCACTGATGGTCTCATTAGCATCAGTGATAGTTTTCTCAATGATAGGAAGACCGCCATAGTGAGGCAAAAGGATTGAATAAGCAAATGCCTGCAGTGCCTTAGCTTGAGCGATGATATATCGTTTTTCTCTGTCGCTTAATCCCGGACATCTATCGATGTTCTCCTTCATAATAGAAACAAGATGCACTGTTTCCCATACATAGTCATTAGAAAAAGAAATAAGAGGATCTTCTTTTGAAGAGAATGTGGCTGTATAGTAGGAAGACCATACTTTGCAGCTTGACCAGTGCATCTGATAAAGGTCGGTCAGGGCATCGAGCTTGCCATTATAAGGACTTGCTGCCTGATTCTTTCCCGTGTTATTGTAGGGGAGACCATAGTATTGCTTATTGTAGATGCCGGTCAGCAATTGATTTACATAATCAGAGTTTGCGAAGATACTGTCGAGGTTGGTAGTGCCACCGGGAACCTTGTCAAGGAAGGCATTGCCCAACTGCACCTCGTCGGTACAGCTTGTGGCAGCCATGCCTGCAAGTATCATTGCGAATATGCTGTGAAATGCTTTTTTCATGATTTCGTAGTTTTACTTTGTTGCATTAGAATCCAACCTTCAGACCAACTGTATAAGTTCTTGTAAGAGGGTAGTCCGGACTGCTGCTTGCGCGGTTTTCCGGGTCGCCCCATTTATACTTGGAGAAGGTAAAGAGGTTGTATGCGCTAAATGAGAGTTGGAGGTTTTTCAAACCAATCTTCTGTTGCCAAGGCATGTGGAAGTCATATGCCAACTGCAAAGACTTGCATCTGAGATAGCTTGCGTCCTTTTCCCAGAGTGTAGAGCCTGCATAAGTGTGCTTTGTGTATGCCAATGTAGGACGAGGATACTCTGCATTAGGATTCTCTGCACTCCAGCTATCGTCAAGATGAGTCTTCAACAGACCTCCCTGACCTGAACCGGCAGCATTATAGAATGGCTGCTGGAATGCACCGCTTATACTGCGGGTCACGTCCCATGCTCCTGTGAATTGTGCTGCAAGGCTAAGTCCTTTCCATGCGAAGCCGAAATTGAGACCGGCGATGAAACGAGGGTCGTCAGTCTTGCCAAAGTCACGGCTGTAGTCGTTGCTGTCAATCTTTCCGTCGCCGTTGAGGTCTACATAGATTGGGTCGCCGGGGTTAAGCTTTGAATTTGCCTTGAGTTGAGATGGAAGAACGTGAGGAAGATCGTAAGGATTGCCATCCGCGTCATATGCAATGAATTGCTCGGGATAAGCAGCTGCATACTTCTCAGCTGTCTCCGGTCCTTCATAATAGCCGAAGAAGAGTAGTTGAGAGCGTGAACCGATACGGTGGCCTACTGTCTTCTGGTAGTCATAACTCTGAGGTGCCTGACCGTCTTGAATGATTTTATTATCATTGAAAGAGAGGTTGAAGCGTGCCCAGTAGCTGAAATCCTTACCGACGAAGTCGTTCCAGCCTACAGAAAGTTCCCATCCCCAACTGTCTACAATACCATGGTTGGTCATGGCAGGTGTATAACCGAGGATTGTGGAAGCTGCATAATTCTGGAGAAGAATGTCAGTACGGTGTTCCTTATAATAGTCAAAACTTGTCTTCAGACGATCGTTGAAGAACTGGATTTCAACACCGTAGTTTTGCTTCACAGCCTTTTCCCATGACACGTCAGGGTTGTTTTTCTGCATTTCCCATGCTCCCGGTAAAGTTCCATAAACTCCATTACCGGTACCGAAGTTATAGCCATAAGGATTTTCATTGGCAGGACGTTCAAGAACAGCACCACCGTTCACACCATAAGGGTCTGCAAGATATCCGAAACGGAGATTGTTGGGGAGTTTGTCATTACCTACCTTACCGAGAGTTGCACGGAATTTAAGGAATGAAAGCCAAGGCTGAAGGCCTTCCATGAATT
>CAMWQF010000112.1 GCA_947176285.1 uncultured Porphyromonadaceae bacterium | reverse complement strand
AACGACGACGGCCGCTCTATGATGGGCAATTTCATTGATGAATATCCGGGCGCTGAAGGAATCTCTTCTCGCGACAATGCACTGATTGGAGGTGCATCTCATCAGGCAATAGTTGGAGACAGCAAATCTACCGTGCACATCACCCAAAACTTCAGAGTATATTGGGATGGCGACCTCTGTGACGAATCTTTTGACTACGGCAATGGGAAAAACACAGCCGGAGTAATATATAATGCAAGAAAGGGACAGATAGCTCGCCTTGAAGGAAGCATGACAAACAATGACACCAAGGGAACGCCCTGCTTCCAAGGAGATATCCTCGGCGACTGGCGTGAGGAATACATAATGCGTGACGGAGACAACAATATCCGCATCTTCACTACAAATATTCCAACGGAACACCGTATCTACTCTCTATGGTACGACCACCAATACCGCAATGCCATGAACTGGCAGATGTGTGGCTACAACCAGCCTCCACACGTAAGTTTTGCACTCAGCGTATTTGAAGACATAACAGTGCCGCCGGCTCCTCTCACAATGAGCGGCCGCTCAGAAGTAGCCAACAACGGCACTATCGATGCCTCTCTCAATGGCAAGCATGTCATAGTGTGCGAGACAGGCGACATGACTCTGTCGGCTTCAGATGCTGTTGCTCCTGCTATTCTGACAGTCAATACTCCTTCTTGGGTGGAAGGACACAACGACAACAACAGAATTACAACGAAGACTTATACACACACCATTTCTGAAGGAAGTTTCTCCGGTGAAATGCGCCTCATCAAGCAGGGCGACGGAAAACTTGTGATGCCATCAGGGACTCATTCTTATACAGGGAATACAGAAGTATGGGCTGGGACATTTGCTATTGAAGGTGAAATTTCAAACAGCCCAATCTGGCTAAACCGCTTTGCAACACTCAAGACATGTTCGCTAAATGCTCCTAAGGGCATTGATATGAACTATGCCTCAGTTCTCAGCCTTGGCGATGAGAACAAAGCCGGTGTTCTAACCACAGGAGAACTCACACTCGGATTTGGATCAATCATCGAATTAGATGTTTTTTCTGATCAGACCATTGACCAAGTGAATGCATCCAAACTGACTATTGAGAAGAAAGATTGGACTAACGGCCCGGAATATCTTCAGCCCATAATCAAGTTCTCAGCCAATATGGCAGAAGATGCCACTACCCTACCCTCAGGCAAATATCTGATAGGTGAAGTTGAAGAAATCGACGGCGACCTTTCTGATATACTCATACTCGGAATCGACAACATGAAGAAAGAACTCGTCTATGAAGACGGAAAACTTTATGCTAATCTTATGGCATATGAATATGGCAATAAGACATGGACCGGAGTAGAGAATGCAGTATGGGATCTTGATAATTCTCTCACTTTCGTTAATCAGGAGACCGGCGAGGCAGACGTTTTCGTTCCCGGTGATGATGTGACCTTCGATGATTCTGCAGAAAACACCAACGTAGTGATAACAGGTCGCCTCAAACCATCTTCCGTGACCTTCAACAACAACGAAAAAGACTACACTCTTTCAGGAGAGGGCCAGATAGTAGGTGAAGCAAAACTTGTGAAAGAAGGAGAAGGGACTCTCACTATCAAGAATATCAACAGCTACACCGGAGGAACTTACATCAATGGCGGCAAACTGGTTGCAGGAGTATTTGCAAATAATATCGGCAATGATTTAGGTGCTCTTTCTGATGTAAACTCTCGAATCTACATGAGCAATGATGCTACTCTCTCTCCCGATGCCTCAGGCACTCTCGGACAACGCATCATATTGTCGTCGGGAAATGCAGCAATTGAAGTGCCCAACAACATCTCTTTGACCGTGACTACCGGCATTTCAGGATTAGGAGTAGGACAAAAACTATATAAGCGTGGTAATGGCACACTCAATCTTGCAGGTGGAAATACTATTAACCGCCTCATAATTGAAGGAGGCGCTGTCAATGCGTCTGAAGTAAGTGACGTGATTTCACTGCCCAATACTGTGGAATTTGTCAACGGCGCTCTTTGGGATCCGGAAAGCATGTACACATACAGCAGCAATTCCACCAACTACTATGTTGGAGAAGGCAACAAAGGATCGCTTTATCTTGACTCACGATGCACTTATACCGGAAAACTTACAGGCAAAGGCACTTTATCAGTCTATGCAGCCGGAGTACGCTGCGATCTTAAAGGCAACTGGTCGGATTTTGAAGGAGAAGTAGTGGCAGGATATCATAAGAGAGGAGCATATGATCCCGATTTCAAATGGGACAATGATTATGGAATGCCAAAAACTGCCCTGAACATCTCCTCAGGCGTCACTTTCAATGCCCAGGCTCATAAGATGACCCTCGGCAATCTCAAAGGATCCGGAACATATAATGGCTCTGCTTTGCTGACAATAGGAAATGATGAAAAACCTATCACATTTAGCGGAACCTTTGCCGGCAAACCAAATATTGTTAAGACAGGAGCTTGCGACCTCAATATGTCAAAACTTTGGTCAGAAATCTCAAGCCTGAAAGCAAATGACGGCACTGTGTCTTTAACAGCATCCAAGTCACCATACAATACAGTGTTCTTGAAAGCCCCCCTAACTATTGAAGGAAATGCCAAACTTCGTGGACGTGGAACCGTAGGCAACATCACAGTATCGAGAAATGGCATATTAGAACCGGGGTCTTATTCTGAGACCAACATTCACCATTACGGTCCAATATTCTCCACGGGTAATGTCACCATTGAAGAAGGATCTACCCTTAGTCTCTATCTACGTGCTGCAGGAAAGAGCAATGACTGCTCTTATCTCGACGTAAAAGGGACTCTTAAGATTGACGGCAACGTAAAGGTGACAATGAATCCTGATTACGCTCCCGCCGTAGGCGATCAATTCCGTCTCTGGATTACAGACAAATTCAGCGGAACCCCAAATATTGAACTTCCGGAACTTCCGGAAGGTCTTGCATGGGATTTTACGGGACTTCAAAATGCAAGCGGCATTCTCAAGGTGGTGGCAGGATCCGGTGTAGGAATCATTGCTGATGAAGCCTACGTCACCTGCAAGATCTACGATGCATTAGGCATTTATCTTGGAAGCATAGAGACCACTAAGAGCAATGCTTCGGCAGCCGCCAAAAGCGGTCTTAACCTCCGCTCCGGCGTCTACATCCTCGTCATTGAGGCTGAAGGCCACACAGAAACCCTCAAACTCCAATTCTAATACAACAAAAATCCCAATAGGGGCGCACACATCCCGGTGCGCCCCTATATTTATTAACTCTTTTGCATATTCCAAAAATTATACGTATTTTTGCAAAAAGAAAAACAATAGAACAGTTTAAATACCTAATTGAAATGGCATCCTTTCCTAAACTCATTTTTAAAGCCGTAATGGCTCTTATTCTGACCTTCTGCGCAACGACATATGCGGCAGAAACTACCGACCTTGCAAGGCATGACTTTTTCTATGCAGGAGAAAGCAAGCAGCCAAGGATGTTTGTCGTAAAAGAGGGACAAATAGATTGGCAACATACCGCATCCGATAGGAAAGGGGAAATCAGCGATGCAATACTTCTTACCGATGGCAACATTCTTATAGCTCACCAATATGGGATAGCGGAAATCTCCCCAGACCATAAGACTGTATGGAGCTACGATGCGCCCGAAGGATGCGAAATCCATACAATCCAACCAATCGGAGAGGATAAGGTGCTTTTCGTGCAGAACGGTAAACCTGCAAAGGTAGTTGTCATGGAGATTCCGTCATTGAAGATTCTTAAGGAATTTCCTCTTCCTGTTTCGGAAACAGGATCGGTTCATGGACAGTTCCGCAATGCTCGCCTTATTTCAAAGGGAACGCTTCTAGTTTCTAATATGGGACTTGGATTCGTAGCCGAATACAATAGCGACGGCAAAGAAATCGACCGTTGGGATATTCCGGGACCCTGGTCTGCTGCGGAAGTCGGCAAAGCCGGCAACCTGCTAATAGTAGGTAAAGGAAGTAAAGTTAAGGAAATAGACCGCCGAGGGAATGTCTTATGGGAAAAGAATTTGTCAGAATATGGAGTGACATCTCCACAGAAGGCAGTGAGATTAAAAAACGGCAATACCTTGATCAATAACTGGCACAATGAATGGAACAAGACCCCTATGGACACTCTTAATGCACCGGTGCAAGCCATAGAGATTACACCTGAGGGAGAGATGATATGGTCTCTATGCGCATGGAAAGATCCGGATCTTGGACCCTCCACCACTATTCAGCCTTTAGATCAGACTGTAAATAGGAAGAATATGTTTTTTGGAGAATTCAATCCAAGATCACCTCGCCTTTTTGTCGGTCCTAATCAGCCTATTGGGAAACCTGTCGGAGCTGTTCCGGGTCGCGTCGCCTGGATTCATGCTCCAGGAGTTGCAAAATGGGATGGACGAACAGGTCTTTGGGTGGAAGACAGATGGAACGATCAGGAAATTGCAGATAATATGATAAAAGAGACTATTGCTGCAGTAGGTGGGAAAAAGAATGCAAAAGAAGGATGGGACGCTATGTTCAAAAACTTCAATAGCAGGCATGCTAAAGGTAGCAAAGGATACAAAAAGGGAGAGAAGATTGCGATAAAACTTAACCTTAACAATGCTATCACTCATCGTGACACCATAGAACTGAACTCTTCTCCATTCGTGACACTTGCTTTAGTTCGTTCTCTTGTGAAAGATGGAGGTGTAAGACCTTCCGACATAATCATATGCGAGCCAAGCCGTGCCATAACCGACAGCATATATTTCAAGATAAATCGTGAGTATCCTGATGTAACTTTCATTGACAATATCGGCGGTGAGGGTCGTTTGAAATGCGAATACTATCCTGAAGCCCTCACCTATTCAATCGACAACGGAAAGATGGCACGCGGACTCGCAAAGAGTATAGTGGATGCTGATTATGTCATCAACAGCGCCCTTCTTAAGACACATTCAGGCCCCGGAGTGACACTTACAGGCAAGAACTGGTATGGCGCTACAGATATCGCCTTGCAGTGGAGAAAAAATGCCCACAACAACGTAAGTCAGGACAAGAGAAACGGCAAACCTGGATACAAAACTTTCGTTGATTTCATTGCCCATCCTCATCTGGGAGGGAAATGCCTATTGTTTTTAATTGATGGCACTTATGGCTCTCGCGACGTGAACGGAGCACCATATCCCAAATGGCAAAAAGAACCGTTCAACGGAGACTGGGCATGCTCCATCATAGCATCTCAGGACCCACTGGCGGCAGACGCTGTAGCCATGGATATTATAATTGGCGAATGGCCCGAATTTGGAAGCCTCAACTATTGCGACGAATATCTGAGAGAAGCGGCTTCTATACCAAGTGCACCAAGCGGAACAGTATACAAAGTCAATGAAAAGCCATTGACTGAACCTCTTGGCATAATGGAACACTGGAATAACCCTAAAGACCGCCATTATGAAGCAATCGACCTGGTCTACCGTAAACTAGATTGAGAATAATCTTGATTTTTCCATATAACATTACCTATATTATATGAAAAAAATTCTTTTCACATTGATCTCCTTTTCGTTGGCACTATCCTCGTTTTCTTCTGATATCACTACTAAACGAGTATATCTTTCGGGAACCGGTGCCCGCGATACCAGAACATGGGATTTCTTCTGCTCAGAAGGCATGAACTCCGGCAAATGGTCGGCTATAGAAGTGCCTTCTCAATGGGAACAGCAGGGTTTCGGAGCATACACCTACGGTCGCTTCTATCTTAATAAAAACGACAAACCAAGCAGTGAGACAGGAACCTACCGTCATTCCTTTGAGGTCCCGGAAGAGTGGAAAGGAAAGAGCGTAAAGATAGTGTTTGAAGGTTCCATGACAGACACAGATGTCAAAATAAACGGGAAGTCAGCGGGAAAGACACATCAGGGAGGTTTTACGGAATTTTCATTCGATATATCCAAACTGCTTAAATATGGTGATAAAGATAACTTGCTTGAGGTTACGGTCAGCAAGGAATCAACAAATAAATCTGTCAACGCCGCCGAAAGAAGGGCAGACTGGTGGCTTTTCGGAGGCATATACAGACCGGTATATCTTGAGGTAATGCCAAAGTCGCATATTGACAGAATTGCCGTCAATGCCAAATCTGACGGTAAACTTTTGACAACCATGCTCACTTCAGGAATAAAAAAGGGAACTTCTGTCGATGTGGAGTTAGTATCATTGACCGACGGAAATTCGTTGGGAACAAAACGTGTGACATTGTCAGGTGACAGTTCTACATTCATTACCGATTGGGAAGGCATAAGACTTTGGGACTGTGAGCATCCGAACCTTTACGAAGCGATTTATACACTAATTGATTCAAAAGGATATCCTCTACATGCTTTTAAAGAAAGAATCGGTTTTCGCGATATTGATTTCAGAGAGAAAGACGGTCTTTATCTGAACGGAACAAAACTACTTATAAAAGGAGTTAACAGACATTGTTTTCATCCGGAGACTGGGAGGACACTTAATCGCGAACAGAGTGTAACGGATGCAATGCTTATCAAGGAAATGAATATGAATGCTGTTCGTTCGCATTATCCTCCTGACCGACATTTCCTTGAGGTGTGTGATTCGATTGGACTTCTATATCTAGACGAACTTCCGGGCTGGCACGACGCATATGACTCGGAAGTTGGGTTATCCTTGCTCAAGGAATTCATCGCAAGAGACGTGAATCATCCAAGCATAATAATATGGAGCAACGGCAATGAGGGTGGATGGAACAGGGATCTTGACGGCATGTTTGATAAGTTTGATCCACAGAGCAGGAAAGTAGTGCATCCATGGGGTGACTACAATGGAATTGACACTCATCACTATCCATCCTATCAGACAGGCCCCGGGAAATTAGGCAACGGATGGAAAGTATTCATGCCGACTGAATTCCTACATTCCCGCTACGACAAGGGTGCAGGCTCCGGACTTGAGGATTTCTGGGAAATGTATCGCCGCAATCCAATGTTCGCCGGAGGTTTTATCTGGGCTTTTGTAGACGAGGCGATAGCTCGTACGGACCGCGACGGATGGCTTGACAGCGATGGCTCAAACGGATGCGATGGCATTGTGGGTCCTCATCGTGAGAAAGAAGGAAGTTTCTATACTATTCGTGATGTGTGGGCTCCAGTTCAGTTTGCTCCTTTCAACATCACTCCATCGTTTGACGGCACAATGATGGTCACAAACGAATTTCTATTTACAAACTTTAATGACTGCAACATGGAATGGCGAACTTATAAGGTAGCCAATCCATATGAAGGGGGAGCTAAGACTCTTATGGCTTCAGGAAATGTTGTGCTGCCACCTATAGCGCCGACAGAAACAGGACGAGCCAGGTTTACGCTACCCGATAATTTTTTCGATGCCGATATTCTGGAAATTGAAATGTTTGATCCACACGGACGCTCTGTTCTCAGCCGCACCTGGCCGGTGAAGTTTGCTTCAGTATATGCTGAGGGTTATCGCCGATTGCCATCAGAATCTTTTGGTACTCACTACAAGGAATCCGAGGATATCGTCACATTAGTTTCGCCAGATGTGTCTGTAACTTTCAACCGACAATCCGGATTGATTTCAGAAATCGAGGCTAACGGGAAAAAAGTTCCTTTTGGCAATGGACCCATAGCAGTCGGCATGAAGGCTAAGGTGAAGGATTCTTCAGTTAGAATAGAGGATGATAATGCTGTCTTAACGGTAAGATATTACGGAGGCATTGACAGTATTGTATGGAGAATGCATGGAAACGGACAATTAAGCATGGACGCGGTAATGCTCAACCGGGAAGGTGGCAAAATAGAGGGGGAGCCAATATATGATGAAAAGATCACAGACATTGGAATCACCTTCTCCTATCCGGAAGCAGAAATAAGAGGAATGACATGGCTGGGAGCAGGTCCTTATAGAGTATGGAAAAACCGACAGCGAGGTGCGAATTTCGGACTCTGGCACAAGGACTATAACAACACTGTGACCGGCAATTCATTTGAAAACCTTATATATCCTGAGTTTAAGGGTTATCACGGATCCCTTTATTGGGCGATTCTTGAAGGAAACTCTTCCGACATAATTGTATCTTCGGCAACAGATGGCGTATTTCTTCGCGTATTCACACCTCAGGAAGCGGAAGGAGTAAAGGGGGAAGACAAAATGCAACCCTTCCCTGAAGGGGACATCTCATTTCTTCTTGACATAAACGCTATGCGCTCGTTCAAGCCCGTTTCGGAGCATGGTCCGCGCTCCCAGCCTACAAAAGTGCGCATAAAGCCCGGCGACGAAGGGATATGCCTCTCCCTACGAT
>CAMWQF010000111.1 GCA_947176285.1 uncultured Porphyromonadaceae bacterium | reverse complement strand
GACATATATAGGATATAATGAATAATAATATTAAGACTTTGATGGCCGGAGGGGCTGTGCTTCTTGGGTCGATGATAGCAATGGCAAAGGAAAATCCAAATTTTGATTATAAAGTAGACAGATTCGCAGATATTGAAGTGCTTCGATATGAAGTGCCGGGCTTTGACAAACTTTCTCTCCAGCAGAAAGAGATGCTCTACTATCTGTCGGAGGCTGCGCAATGGGGACGCGACATCATCTGGGACCAGAATGGCGCCAACAACCTTAAACTTCGCCGCATCCTGGAGAGGATATATCAGAAATATGACGGCGATAAAAATTCAGCAGACTGGAAAGGCTTTGAGAAATATCTGAAGCAAGTATGGTTTGGCAACGGACCTCATCATCACTATTCCAACGATAAATTCAAACCGGAGTTTTCACAGGCTTTCTTTGAAGAACGAGTAAAAGGGCTGTGCAACCATTGTGTGGGTGCTAAAGATGACAAAGACCGCGAAGCAATCATTGCAGAAATCACCAAATACATCTTCGACCCGACTTACATGCCCAAGAAAGTGAGCCTTGACTCTACCGGAGATGTAATCGCAAATTCAAGTGTCAACCTTTATGACGGCGTCACCCAAGCAGAAGTAGAGGCATATTTTGCATCAAAAAAGAAGCCTAACGACCCAACACCAATTTCATATGGATTGAACTCGAAAATCGTTAAAGATAAAGATGGCAATGTAGTGGAAGAGACGTATTATCTCAACGGTCTTTATGGAGATGCTATCCGCAATATCATCTATTGGCTTGATAAGGCAAAAGGAGTGGCGGAAAACGATGCTCAGCGTGCTTATATCACCAAACTAATAGACTATTATATCACCGGCGACCTACGTCTATTTGATGAATACTCCATACTTTGGGCTGAAGATACAAATTCCGACGTTGACTTCGTCAATGGTTTCATCGAAAGTTATAATGACCCGCTTGGTATGACCGGAAGCTGGGAAAGCTATGTCAACTTCCGCAACCGCGAGAGCACAAAGCGCACCAAGATAATTTCTGAGAATGCACAATGGTTTGAAGACAACGCTCCAATCGATCCTCAATACCGTAAACCTCATGTGAAAGGAATTTCAGCAAAAGCCATCAATGCAGTGATGCTTGCCGGCGATGCTTACCCGGCAACCGCCATCGGCATCAACCTTCCGAATGCAGACTGGATCCGCGCTCAGCACGGCAGCAAGTCAGTGACAATCGAGAATATCACCGAAGCATACGCAGAAGCAAGCAAGGGCAACGGTTTCCGCGAAGAATTCGTAATCGATGCACCGACACGCGAACTTATGGACAAATATCTCTATCAGACAGATATGCTCCACACCGACTTGCATGAATGTCTCGGGCATGCTTCCGGACAACTTGCTCCCGGCACTGACCCTGACGCTCTGAAAGAAAACGGATCAACTCTTGAGGAAGCGCGTGCCGACCTTTTCGCCCTTTATTATCTGGCAGACCCTAAACTTATTGAATTAGGAATACTTGATGATCCTGAAGCATATAAAGCCGAATATTATCAGCAGATGATGAACGGATTGATGACGCAACTCAACCGTATCGAGCCCGGAAATGACATTGAGGAGGCACATATGCGCGACCGCCAACTTATCGCTGCATGGGTGCTCGACCATGCGAAGAAATCAAAAGCTGCAGAATTAGTAAAGAAAGGTGGAAAAACTTATCTCAAGATTAACGACTACAAGGAACTCCGCAATCTATTCGGACAACTATTGAAAGAGATTCAGCGCATCAAGTCTACCGGTGACTATGCAGCGGGGAATGCCCTTATCCAAAAATATGCGGTCAAGGTAGATCCTAAGCTCCACAAGGAAGTGCTTCAGAGATTCTCCACTCTCGACATCCCTCCTTACCGTGGATTTGTGAATCCGGTTTATGTGCCTGAGTATGATAAGGATGGCAACATCACCGACGTTAAGATCACCTACACTGAAAGCTATCCCGAACAAATGCTCCGCTTGAGCAAAAACTACTCAGCACTTGGAAAATAAATGGGAGCAACCACACAAGAGGGCATCATTGCTGCCATACGCAAAGAGTTTTTCGCATTGCGCAATGGCATGATAGCCGATATTCTAAGAAAAGGAGGGCTGGAGCAGAAGTATATCTTCGGGCTCCAGCTTCCTCAAATAAAAGATATTGCCCTTAGGTTTACGCCTGAGGATAAAGAAGAAGCCGCATCCATAGCCCAAGCATTGTGGAGCGACAGGGAATGTCGCGAAGCGCGTCTTCTTGCCTGCCATATCATGCCACCGGAATCGATTACAAAAGAGGAGGCTTTGCAATGGGCTGAGGACTCCACATCAAGGGAAGAATCAGACATCCTTGCTTTCCGGCTACTGCGCCGGCTACCCTTCGCAGAGGATATTGCCGATGAATTGGAGGCTTCCGAGAGTCCTATCAATCATTATACAGCCACAGCAATAAAACGATTTTTATAAACATCTTCACTACCTACCGCATCATGAGACTCAACCTGAAATCAACCATAATAGCCGGCATCAGCGCGATGATAACACTCAGTTTTGCGCAAGATGCCATAGCATCAAAAAATAATTCGACTTCCGCCGAAAAAGTAGCGGGCAAGTTCGAAGCCGGGAAAGGGACTTTTCTTCTTAATGGAGAGCCATTCGTGGTAAAAGCCGCAGAACTCCACTATCCACGCATACCGCGTCCATATTGGGACCAGCGAATCAAACTCTGCAAGGCACTGGGCATGAATACCATCTGTCTTTACACTTTCTGGAATGCTCATGAGCCGAAAGAAGGGGAATTCGACTTCTCCGGGCAGAACGACCTGCGCGAGTTTATCAAACTGTGTGAAGAAAACGACATGAAAGTTATCCTCCGTCCCGGTCCCTATGTGTGTGCAGAATGGGAAATGGGAGGACTCCCATGGTGGCTTCTTAAGAAAAAGGATATTAAGTTGAGGGAAAACGATCCCTATTTTCTTGAAAGGGTGGATCTATTCCAGAAGGCTGTTGCAGAGCAAGTTGGAGACCTCACTATAGCGGATGGGGGTCCAATAATTATGGTTCAGGTAGAGAATGAATATGGTTCTTATGGCACTGACAAACCATATGTAGCTAATATACGCGACATGCTCCGCAAGAATTTCGGGGAAGATGTCACGCTTTTTCAATGCGACTGGTCGTCAAATTTCACCAATAACGGCCTTGACGACCTGATTTGGACCATGAATTTCGGTACCGGAGCAAATATCGACAAGCAATTTGAGAAACTGAAAAAGTTGCGTCCCGATAGCCCGCTCATGTGCTCTGAGTTTTGGAGCGGATGGTTTGACAAATGGGGAGCAAACCATGAGACCCGTCCTTCAGAGGCTATGACAGCGGGAATCGACGAGATGCTGTCGAAAGGTATCTCTTTCAGCCTTTATATGACTCATGGAGGCACCAACTGGGGGCATTGGGCAGGTGCTAACTCTCCGGGATTTGCTCCAGACGTGACCTCCTACGATTATGATGCCCCAATCAGCGAAAGCGGACAGATCACACCTAAATATATGGATCTGCGCAAGACTCTTGCTAAATATTATGAAGGGAATAAACTTCCGGAAATACCGGCTACAGTAAAGCCCATTGAAATCAAAGAATTTCAATTTGAGACAGTAGCTCCGCTCTTCGCCAATCTGCCCGAGGCAAAGAAGAGTCGCAACATCAAGACAATGGAGGAATTTGACCAAGGTTTTGGAAGCATCCTCTATCGCACTACTCTGCCTGAACTTAAGGAGGGAGGGCTTCTCACCATCAACGAGCCACACGACTATGTGCAGGTGTTTGTAGATGACAAATATGTCGGGACAATCGATCGCAGTAAGGGAGAAAAGACCCTTCTACTCCCCTCTTGCAATAAAGGTGCTAAACTTGATATTCTAGTGGAGGCGATGGGGCGTATCAATTTCGGACGTGCTATCAAGGATTTCAAAGGGATCACCGACAATGTGACGGTGACCGAAGATCGCAACGGCTACACATTCACCTGCGATCTAAAGAATTGGGAAGTGTTCAATCTTGAAGACACTCCGGAATACTACGAATCGATGGAGTTCCTGCCGATTGGTTCGTTCTCTCCCGATGCAGAGGGAAGGCTACCACGAGGTGTATACAGGGGTTCATTTCAAGTGTCAAAACCATCAGATACATTCCTTGACTTTTCTACATGGGGCAAAGGACTTGTGTATGTAAATGGTCATCCGCTTGGAAGGATTTGGGAAATAGGACCTCAACAGACTCTGTACATGCCCGGATGTTGGCTTAAGAAAGGAGAGAATGAAATCATGGTGTTTGACATTATCGGACCAAAAGAGGCAAAATCAGCCGGGCATAAGGAGCCGATGATTGATCATCTGAATGTCAAGAAACCGACTACACATCGCCAGGAAAAAGAGAATCTTGATCTGAAAGGAGAGGTATCGGCAGTGAGCGGCACATTTGCTCCGGGCAACGGATGGCAGGAAATCAAGTTTGATGCTCCTGCAGAGGGTCGTTGGCTATGCTTGGAGGCTATTAATTCTATAGATGGAAAGGATGTGGCTTCTATTGCAGAGATTTATGTTCTTGATGCGGAAGGCAACCGATTGTCGCGTGAGCCATGGACAGTATATTACGCCGACAGTGAGGATACGAAGAAAGGGAATCATGCTGCCGACAAGGTTTTTGATCTTCAGGAGTCTACATATTGGAGCACAAAGAGTGGCGATCCATTCCCGCACCATCTCGTCATAAATCTTGGCGGAATAAAGAAGATATCCGGCATTCAGTATCTACCCCGAATGGAGAGTGAAGTGCCGGGAGCAATCAAGGATTTTAAGGTATATGTTAGTGAAAAAGCCTTTAAGAAGTAATTCATAATGCATAATTCATTAACCTTAGTAGGGGATTAAGGAGAAGCGGTTGCCGGGGAGGCGCTGTATGATGCCGTCGAATTCCATTTCTCCAAGGGATGCCATTAGGTCGTGGATGGGGATTCCGGTGCGCTCCCGCAATGCATCTACCGGCATCGGTTCTTGAGCAAAGCGCAAAGCATCGTAGATGAGTTTCTCTTTCCCTTCAAGTTCCGGAAAGAGGTCACGCTGCTTAGGGGTAGCCGCGATAGATTTTGGTTGCCAACCAAGCATGGACATTATCTCGACTGCAGAACCTGCCATCATTGCTTTCTGACTCCGGATGAGTCTATTGCATCCTGCACTCATCTCATCTCCGATGCGTCCCGGCAAAGCAATAAGTTCCCTTCCATAAGAAGAAGCGACAGCGGCTGTAGACATGGCACCCCCCTTCTCCGCAGATTCCGCCACAAGGACTGCATCTGTCATAGTAGCGACTATACGGTTTCGCTCAAGGAATCGGCTTTTATAAGGAGTGACACCGGAGGGATATTCCGACAAGATAGCACCCCCAGCAGCAATAATGCGACGAGCAAGATCGCGGTTCACGGCAGGATAGATTGTATTTAGCCCATGAGCCACAACCGCCACAGTAGGAAGTCTATTGCTTAAAGCCGCTTCATGAGCGGCAGAGTCAATTCCAAGTGCCAAGCCGCTCACTATCACAAGACCAGGGAAATATGCAGCCAAATCTTCCACAAGATTTGCCACGTATCTCATTCCATAGGCAGTGGCATGACGTGTGCCGACGATGCTCAACATAGACTCTGCATCAAGATCAGCATCTCCGAGTTTGAAAAGAGTAACGGGTGCTTTGTCGTTATCTGCCAATCTGGAAGGATAATCCTCATCAGTAAGAGAGAATGACTTTATGCCATGGCGCTCCATGAACTCTGATTCTTTTTTTGCTTTAAAAAGAGCCTCATCGCGCATCATCTTATCGAGAAATGCAGCGGATCTGACACCTAGTCTTCGGGAAAGTTCCTGTTGAGAAGCAGCAAAAAATTCTTCTACAGTCACCCCTTCCTTATCCATATGACGCACCAAAGAAGCGTCCATGCCCGGGACAAACGAGAGAGCGACTCCAAGAAGCCTATGAGAATCCATGCCGATTTATGATTAGTTTATGTATTTTGCAAATATCTTGGCGAGTTCATCGCCACGAGATAGCTTACCATTTTTCAATACCACTACATTTACCAAACCTTGACACACGAGTTCACCACCGGGACGCATTATATCCTGATGGAAAATGAAGCGGGGGCCCTTCCTTTCGAGCCTCAGGCAAGAAAGGAATGTCTCATTCCCTCTCAAAGAAGAGATATATTCTATCTCAACTTTTCTCACCACCGCATCAATGCCTTGATTGTGCATCTCGACAAACGACAGCCCGGCATCGCTGCAGAATTTATGACGTGTATGCTCCATATAGTGGAGATAGTTGGCGTTGTTCACTATCTGCTCGCAATCAAGTTCATAATCGCGCACCTCCATCTCCATGATGAAGCAATATTTTCTATTTGTATTTTTTAAAATTCTCATTGAATTAGTTTAAACTTATTTACGAAGACTAAAAAATCAACAAGATGCTTTAGAGATCTTCCTGTAAGAATCTTGGAACATAAAGAACGCTTAAGGGCGAATCCTTTAAGAATAACACTTCATATTGACTAATAGTCTTTGTTTTGACAATGTTTGAATCAAACAAAGTAAACCGTCCACACTCAATCCAAGTCTTTCCATCCTCAACATGCTCATCCGCATTGACAGGACGGTAGATACGGAGCAGATATCCGTTATGGCGTCGCTCTATCGTATGATCCAATAGATTAGCAACCATTTCCGTTGCAAACATATACTTCACAAAGATAAAGAAAGCCATCGATGGCACCACAGTCAAGCAAATAATAAGCCCTAAAATAAGACATCTGACATCGGCAAAGCATCCAAATACAGAAAGTGCTATTCCAATAAGCAAAACAAGCCAAAGCATCCATCCAGTAGAAGGATTGCAGATCAAGGTCTTGAAAATAGTGTTTCTACTAACAGCAAAAAGTTGAGAGGTTTCCATGATATTGAAGTAAGTCAAACTTATTTAAGATTTTAAATACGCAAAGACAAGCAAACAACTTTATTCTATTGATTTCAAATCCCGGAATTTTTTGTATATTATTAGATTCTGTTTAGGTATGGTCTGAAGATAACCGGTTCCTTCCGGATTGCGAAGTCTTGAAAGATTGATATATTTATCCCCATTACCAAAATGCTTGGGGAAAACTTCATCCCGACGTTTTTTTGATATGTCGGAAGCTTTGGAATGTCCATTTGGTTGAGTGCCTCTTAGATCCTCATGAATGCCGTCAGGTCCTTCAGTCACCGGATAAATATCGGCACATGGAGGATAGCCCAACCCTGTCCACATCACATAGTCTTTTGCAGCATCCTTCGGAATCCCCTTTTCAGAAGGGACACATCCTTCAATCACAATAGTAGCACATGATTTATACCGAGGAATAAAATCCTGGTCGATGATCCATCCATCATCTAGACCTTCAGCCATATCTTTGCCAAACATATCATGGTAGAAAGTCCTGGAGAGGGTCTCAGTAAGAAGTTCGGGGGTAACTTGCTTCTTTTCTGCCGCCGGCTTCAAAAGATGCAGAGCGTTCGCTTCCCTTACGAATCCGTATCCTTCGTTAGGGCGTCCGCAATGGCTGTAGTTGGTGCGCACAAGCATATGCTCCGGAGAATCCTCAAGATTTATCCTTATATAGGAGTGATTGTTTGTCTCGAAATATGCTCCTGCCCCTGATGCATCTATTACACCGAAATTTGCCTCCACACCCATCGGGCGCGGAAGAGTGTCAAGGAGTTTTGCAAAGTCATCCACAGTGACACAAGTGCGCAAAGCCTTAGTCATCAGGAATCCCTCTTTGTCCATGTCTTTCTCAGGCACCTTATCGTCTTTGAGATTATACGAAGCGGTGTTCATGATGGCGAAGCCCTCACTATTGAATCCTGTCCAGCATTCTTTAAGCTGACGGTCGGAAGCATTAAACAGCCCCGTATATCCATATCCTTCCGGACCGGGAGACACATACTCCACTTTATTATCAATATTGGATGTGTCACGATGTTTCCAGAGCATAGGACGTCCATAAGGACTTAGTTCAGCCCCAATAATGGCACTCGTGCAAGACAAAGCAGACTCAAAAAATAAAGATACGAAACAAATTAATATAACAAGTTGTTTTTTCATTGTTGCGAAGTTAATAAAAAAAATTATTCGCTCCAAATAATTCACTAAAAAATCGAAAGTTATGGAAAATTTGCCAAAAGACCCGGTGATGTTAATGAGTTTCATCAACATGAAGCTCCGCGATGAATATCGCACACTTGATGACTTTTGCAACGCATATGGTCTCGACGAGACGAAATTGAAGGCAAAACTTGAAGCGGCAGGCTTCGACTGGCTGCCTGGAATACGTCAATTTCGTTAATTATGTTAAAAAGCAAGGATAAAGCCAACCATTTGGCATAGCAAAATGTTTCACTTATACAAAAAGCAATATGGCGATGCATTCCGGTTTCGTGAGAAAGTGAGAATGCGGTTTTAAGTTTAGTTAGATATAGTTTATAGTGGAATCGTGAGGGAGAGTCGCTGTGTTAGCGGCTCTCCTTTTTTCATAATTGAGAATGGAGAATTG
>CAMWQF010000110.1 GCA_947176285.1 uncultured Porphyromonadaceae bacterium | reverse complement strand
AGTTGGTCTATTGCGCCCTCAAAGAAACAAACGGCACTTCCAAGGGGCCCCAATAACAAATGCAGCTCATCTTGAATAATCAAATCGGGAGTCAAGAACCTTGCCGCAGGTCCAAAAATTCTACGAGAATCCTTTTTCTTTTCATTATTTGAGGTGGAGACCTTGTGGGCAATAGCAGCAAATTTATCAACGGTCCCAAATAATAGTGATGGAGGATTTTCGTAGATTGATTCATCACAAAGCTCTACTGGCACCGCTTTTCTACCGAATGTACAATTCCTATTCTCGCAAAAGAATTGCTGTATGCCGGGGTCATATGTTAACCGCTTTCCACACCAAGGACATAAATCCAGTGGAATTTTGGTATTGTTTGTGGTTCCTCTTCCGGACCATTTGATTGCTTCTTCATTTAGGCCACACTTTGTATTTGGTAGAGAAGCATCTCCCACATAAAGACCTATTGAGATGACATCTTTCCCATAATTATTAGGATCCCAACGTCGAATTTGCTCTAAGGCCATGATAAGCCTTAGGGCACGTTGGAATTGTTGTGAGGTAAGAAGTCGAAGTGTGTAACGCATTATCGCAGATACTCCTCCACCTTTATCACCGTAAGAGATTCTTCTGTTTAATATACACAAGGCAATCAGGCCAAGATATGCTTCCGTTTTACCACCTCCAGTTGGGAACCAGACTAAATCTACTAGTTCATTCCTTTTATTCCACTGAAAATCTTTCGGATTATTGAAAATGCCATCTAGATTCAGCAAAATGAAAGCCAACTGAAAAGGTCGCCAAGCAGCATGTTCGCCATCTTTAAATATTTCATCACTTGATGATTTATAGAAATCAGCATTAATTTTTCGGCGCCCGAGCTCTCTTACTATTTCTTGATTTTTGGTCATGTTATGCCATAATTGCATATACATGGCTGAATTCATTACTCTAAAAGCCTTAAGCGCATTTGGATTTAATGACAAAATATCATTAATATTAGAGAACATTCGCATATAATCCGATTCGCACTCATCCAAGTTGGCATTCCCAAATTCGAGATCTCCAGCATCCAATCGTTCTCTCATTTCTTGAATCCACAAACCATAAGCGTTGACGAATTTTTTCAGTTCGTTTATGACTTCATTGTCTGAAATCTCTGAAAACGATGATAATCGCTTAAACTGAAGCACATTGGTGTCTTCTAAGAATGGGGCAGGAACCATTACACCATCTGTCGCAACATACTCAAAAAACTTTTTTCTAGGCACTGGCTCAACATCAGGTGTTTCAAAAGACGGTATAAATTCAATGAAAACTTCATTTACTTTGCCTTTTGAATCTTTATTCCAATCAACTGAACACATGTGGCCTACACCATAGTCCTCTATTTCTCGATATAGGTAGTTGAGTTTATCTTCTGCTTTTGAGATGTCTTCATAATTTTCATTCTTTCGATATGGCAAAAGATAATCGCTGATTACAGACCCTTTTATGCCAAAGAAACAGAAATGGTTAACCTGCTCATTTACTATCGAGAAATAATTATGTTTGTCTTCTTGGAAGGGCGTTGAATCATTCTGAATCAGTAGTTTCAAATAAACTATATCGTCATTATCACTTCGGCTATCTTTAGTTATTTGTAACCAAGCAGATAATGATATATATCTATCAGATGAATTGCTGCCCTCTACATTGCGGTTAGAGACAGTATCTAAAATGATATTTTTTAGAGCCGGATAATCTTCCGGTTTAAAGATCGTCTTATGACCTTGCAGCTTGTCTAACGGAATACTAGATAAGTCAATCTCCTTTGTAAAAGTTATAGATCTCCAGAATCCGAAACTCTTTTTGTCATACATGGAGAGCAAGTCGTCAAAATATGAGATGATTGTCTCGTAATTCTCAATTTCAAGTATGCATTCTCGATATTTATTAATAATTTCGTCAGAAAGGTACTGCCCGTCTTTAACTTGACGTAATTGATTGAATAGATATTCGCGATACGAAAGCAAAAATCTATATGGAGCTTTAACCTTCTCTACAATGTCAAGTCTATTAGCGATTCGTAATGCTAACTCTTGATTTAAATCTCTTAAAAGCTGTTTGACATTAGATATATTCTTGGGATTAATATCTTTGATCGAGAGGGATTTCCCTTCAAATAAAAAATATTGATGAACAGTCTGAGTCGAGTCCCAGAAATCATTAAAGAGCTTGTCATTGTCTGTAAGATTGACCCTAATGTTACGGCGGTCTATCCCAGTAATTTTTTTATAATATCTACCCGAGATAGAAATCCGAAGGTTCCCATTTATCAAAGCTTCTTTGGCCAAGCAACATGACATACCAATAGCATGAGGGAATCTTCGGCTTAAAGAATAAATATCTTCATCGTCAATTTCTTCTTGTCTGTAGAGTTCGAAGTTAGTCTCTTGTTGCGGTGCCTCTACTGGAGCCATCTCGCTTGTAGCAACCTCATCTGTGTCAAATGATTCATCAGAGTTAGCTCTATCCTCGCCTGAATCTTGGCAATCTTCTACAGGAATTTGTTTAGGGAAAAGAATCGCAGTGCTATAGATTGAACCGGGAGTGGTATTTACCACTTCCTCTTGACATACAGTATCCTCAGCGTCCGTATGATATGAAAACTTCCCTCGGCATCCATTGGGACCCATCATTTGCTCCCTAATAAAAGCCTCTAAAGAGTCTCTTTTGATATCTATAATGTTTGACATTCTTAAATTCCTGATATTGCTTGGTTTAATATTTACAAATTTACTACATCTTGGGCAATCCTGCAAATATGAGATGCCTTAAAGATATTCCGAATGGCAACCTAAATACACATCGCGATTGTTTTGAGGTCTATCTTTTCTTTAATTAGCTCTACTAGTGTTTCCAAATCCTTGATATTGTGAATTTGGAGAGATTCATTGATTGGGCTTTCTTCAAATTCCTCAAACACTTCATCCGTAATTTCACTAAAAAGATAATCCATCATAAAATGGTCTATCATCTGATTGTTTGCTTTCGAGTTTGCCTTTGTAGCACGCTTTATAGCTCTCATTGCGTCAAGATACTTCATAGAAAGGTCCAGGTATTCAATTAGACGTTTCTGTGTCTTTCGCACTAATGGTAGAAGCATTTTACTTTCAGGTGAATACCAAGCACGGAAAGCATATAAACTTATTCTCTCCCGGTCATTTAATGGTTCCATAAGTTCATTATAAACTGCTTCAGCACCCATTGACTCTACTTTTTTTCTTAAAAGAATATTCCAAATTGTATTGTCTGATTGTTCATCAACTTTTGATAAACGTCCTCTACTCAAGTAGTAGGCACGCAATACCTGAACTTTCTCGTTTGCTCTTTGGCTTTTATGTTCCATGAATTCTTCAATTACTTCATCCAAAGCGGAAAGTTTCTGTAATTTAACGTCCTTAAGATTCTCCAGATGCTCTTTTAACTCTGAGAACTTCTCAATCGCAATAACAGAGTCTTTCTCATATATTATGAGCTCTGTATCAAGAACAGATATTTTTTCTCCATCAGAAAAAGTGATAAAATTGGTTTGTGTACTGTTGCTCCTAGTCTGTGTTTCATCAGGTTCCGCATCATAATTCTCCTTAATGCTCACAGGATGCTGCGGTTGGGGAAGGGTAAAAGCATATTGTTTTCTAAACAGACTGTCTGTATATTGACACAGTAATTTATTATATTCATATAAATCCCACTCATGTATACTGTTAAAAGAGAATCCATGAGCAATATCTAATATCCTTTGTCCTTCATTCAAGATATATGGATCAAAAGAATTAGGATACTTGTGATAGATGCTATTTGTAAAGTGCCCTCTATAAGTGAGATTTACAATACACTTTTCTTTTATAGCGGTTTTACCATTCTTTGGCTTTAACTCGGATACGCAATAAAATTTTAATTTTCTACCAATGCCAAAAACGACTTTCAATCCCTCTTTTTCTTGCTTGGTAACATCATGAGGTAATATAAAAGCGACCCTTGTATCATCTCCAATGAATTTCAAAATTTCAGGAATTATTCTATTATTGGCTATTTCTTGCTGGTATCCTATAGATAAAGCTAACTCATCATCCATTCCATCAATAGCCGACTGAGCTCTTTTTAGATATCGATTACATAATTCTCCATTAAGGCACAGTGATAGGTGATTTCGTTCAAGTATAGGATAATCACAAGTTCCAACAAATTCGCCAATCATACCATTATAGTAAAATTGGTCATCCTCAATGAATACATGTTGTTTAATAAGAGGTATCTCAAACAAATACAAAGATTCTTCCTCTGTAAATGTAATGAAGTCATCATTATACAATGCTTCTTTTTCTGTAGCAAGACATTCGAATTTTGAGTGCCCAAATTTTATCATTCGCGCCCTAGTTTTATAAAGGCGCTGCGGTTTTGGTGAAAATTCGAAAACAAAGCAGTTTTTGACATTATTCAAACCAGCTCGTTCAATTCCACTTTTTGTTAGAGAATTACACTGCTCAGTGTTACGATATATAACAAATAGATTGGAAATTGACTCACCAAGGAGTTCGTTTTCGTAAGTAATGTCATCGATCTCTTTTTGTCCAATTTCGGTGCATATTGTCAAATTTGAATCATTGTCAAGATTGTTATATCCACCTGTAAGATTACTTAGATATTCATTTTTATTGCCACGTGATGCATTGAGCACCTGGATTGGGGTAAACAATAAATTTTTCCCAGCGTAGGAATACGTTGGTATCTCTGTTCTACATATTTGGGAAACATATTGACGATAGTTCATTAATCGATCATTGAATAGTTTATTGGATCGACCATCATTGGGCTTCAGCATTATTGATGTTTTCCTCAATGCTTTCAATTGATTTATGGTTTTATCATTATATGAAAGCGCTAATTTCAAGACAAGGTATTCCACAAAAACATCCTCAGCCCAATCCGGACAATTGGGTATATGCACAATTGGGAAATGAATATCTCCATCTTCCCTAGATAAATAAAAATCAATAATCTCATTCAAAAGCAAAAGCAGCCGTCTTGCGTTGGACTTCTGACTATGGACCATAAGGCTGATGATGGCATCAACAAGCTCTGAGTCTTTATTAACTATGTTTTTGAAATTATCGTTCATTTCTTTAAATAGATGATCTCAACATCAAGAATGGCTCTTGACATTCCAATATAAAGTTCGTATTTATCGCTCACTTTATCAGCGTCTAAGAGAAGAATAATATGCTTATTTTCAAGACCTTTATAGGACAATATAGTCGTTAAATATAAAGTCTCGCTTTGTATTGATAAGTTTTTATGCGTCAGTTCTTTTATCCACTCGATATCAGCTAATCTATCATAGAATGAAGCAATACCGCATCGTAAAGTTGACGAAGAGAGCAACACATAATCACTAATGGCTTTATTAGATTTGGCTCTTAAATAAATATCTTTAAGAAGGCTAATTCCCTCACGGTAGGTAGCACATTTATTAACCTTAATGCATGAAGGGTTTGATAACGAGAAATCGTCAATGATGTTGCAAACCTCGTGTGATTCGGCATGGAGGATTTTATTAGCACAATGAACCAGACATTTATTGGACGGGACTCTTTTGTTTTCGTTCAAGATGTAATGAGCTCCAAAATCAGAGATTTCATTAGCAAATACTCTTAATTGACGATCATCATTTCTATAACCTTGCTCGGTGTCATAAAAGACTAGATACCGACCATTGGATAATCCTCTTGAATCAACTGATGTGAGAGTATTGATTACATCCTTGATTCCCTTGTCAAATATATCTTGTGCCTCATCTACGACAATAAAATCAAAGGGATAGAAACCTTCTCGTTTTCGATAGGCTCTTACAACATCATTAATTTTAGTACGGATACTATTGGGCGTGCCTTGAAAATCTTCAAAACTTATGGTATCTTTCCCTGTAGACAGTTTCGAGATAAAGGAAATGTATTGTTCGACTTGGCAGTTCTTTATGTTTGCGATGTCCAAGTCGTGTTTAATTTTAGATGCAAGTAGGTTGTTCCAACAGAGATAGACGCCTCTTAGTTTTTTATATTTTCGAATAAACGCTTTTGCAATCGTAGTTTTACCAGTTCCCGGGCCTCCCTCCATAATAATTCTTTTGTTTTGTTGAATAGCGCGGAAAACTTCAAGGTTTTGAACTTCAAGCCAATTGACTATAGTAGCATAGTTCTCTTCAGAATAATTCCAGAATGTTGGCCTGTTTTGAGAAAAGGGACTTATTGAAATAGCTAATTCTTTGTCAGACATAATAACCTCTCCCCAGTTCTTCATTTGTCGTTCCTTGCATATAACATCTAATGCAAATTTTGCGAAAGAACAATTTGAGGATATTTGTTCTGCCTCAGTCCAAAGTTTATATTTTAAATCAAGAATGGAAGTACTATTTGTTGATGACATCATAGTATGTGGGAATGCACATGCTGTGGCCACGAAGACTCCACTGGGAAGGATATTATTGTTTATAATAGCAAATTTGTAGTCATCCGCTTGAGCAAATGGAGACCTGTCCATATAGTTAATTCCATTACTGCTAAAGAAAAATTTGCCATCATCTATACCGACCTTACCGCCTTTGACTTCTATTATTAGTATCCCATATGCAGAAGCCAACAAAAAATCTATCTGGATTTCTGATTGGGAGTTAATGGATATAGGCAATCTCAAATCGTGCCAAAAGTGCCATAACAAATCACTCTTTTGGCAATCATTGTATATTCTCCGATACATATCAATTTCTCCATGCAGAGGTGTCCCATCATTTTTTACTATGATAGTCTCTAACATATCTAGATCCTTATAATCGTGAGATATAATAGCCATAGTCAAACTTATTATTAGTTTGATTTTTTAAGTATTTCAAATTTAAGGGAGAACAAATCAAGTAGCTCATCAACATGTTCTGGAAACATATCAAATAACTCAACAATGGTCCTTAAGGGAAGACACATTCTGACGTTATCATAATATCCGGCCGTTACATCTTTAATGAACTCATCATAGCTCTTTTGTTTCGGCCGTCCAACAATCTTTTTAGTTGTCTCTTCCCAGAAAGATTGATTACGATATACAAATTCCCAAAACGACATTTTTTTATAAAATGCTTGCTGATTACACCATCTTGCAATTTGTACATACAAGTTAGGAAGGGGAGAATTATGGTAATCCTCATGCCTCATGACATATCCTACACAACCAAATTTCATGAGAATCTCGATACGCTTGAAAATTAAGCAAATATCTTCATAGAAACGCTCAATATTGTCTGGTGTCATGCGGTACCCACAGAACAAATAGAATTTAGTCCCTTTATTGGGATTATATTTCCTCCATATTTTTAGCGCTTTTATTATTTTCTCTCTGTCTTGCCAGTTGTCAAAGGCAAATATAAAATCTCCATGATATTTACACTGAGAAAGCATTTTGGCGATTTCCTCTCCATCAGGGCTCTCTGCAATAATTCTTTCATCTAATCCTTGTCTAAATTGAAAAGGACGTCCAAGTTTCATCAATGCTTCTAACTGAGGCTTCCATATTTCCTTGGAGGCTGCAAGAAAATTGTCATCCCATAAATAGATGTACGGTCTAATCAATCTACCACGATCGTCTCTTTCGTTACATATAAACCATTCAAGCTTAGAGTATGCAGAGATCTCATTTTCTAGTTTATTTACGCAAAATGGGCAATGACGGATACAGCCCCTGGTGAGAAAGCCAATAGAGTAACGTTTATAGTCACTATAATAATTCGGATTTCGCCCCTCTTTAACCTTCTGCTCAATATAATCATCATATAGATTATAATCCGGCATTTGACGACTTAAATCTATGCCAAACGGTCTTTCTTCTGTGTTATATTTATTGGGCAGTGTACTTAAAAAAGGATCATTTTCTATTTGGTGCATATCCCGTTCTCGAAATTGTTTGAATGCGGGAACATTTGTTTTAGTTGCATACATACCTGTACCACCAATCCTAAACTTTCTTTTCTGGTATTTGGTGGCAGTAGTATAAAATTGAGGGTCTGGAGAGAAAGAGAAAACTTTCGAGATATAGATTAATTTATATTTTGAAATATTGATAGTATTTGTAGTAATTAGCTCGACAACAAAATTATTGCCTTTGAGAAAACCGGATAGTTTCATTAGTAATAAATTCGGATGCCGGGTACCTCCGTTTAATAGATCTGCGTCAACCAATCCAATTCTATGTTTCTTTTTAGCCATGGCAATGGTTATTTATCAATTAGAAGTTCAGACATTTTTGTGTTAATCAAATCAGAAATATTTTTTAAGGTATATAAATCCGGTTGAGATGTATTAGTACACCATTTGGAAACAGTGACGGGGTCTTTGCCTAATTGCTCGGCAAGCCATTTGCCAGTGTGTCCGGTTTCTGCCAATACTGCTTTTATTCTATTTAGTTTTTGACGTTCTGTTTTTGTCTCCATTGATTGATTTATTAAATTTGAACGCAAAGTTACTAAATATAATTGAGACTGTATACTATTATGCTGTATAACATATTCGTTTGCAGCTTGATTTTGCCGTACCTTTGGTCTTTACGTCCGTGAGTCTATACGATGCTGGTGGAGGAAATTGTCAATATCGGCTTGGTTGACGTAGATTTTGCGGCCAATCTGG
>CAMWQF010000109.1 GCA_947176285.1 uncultured Porphyromonadaceae bacterium | reverse complement strand
CTGCGGAGAACTTTCTGGCTGCTATCATCTATTTCTTTGTCAACTTCCGTCCAACCGGATTCAAGGATGGAAAGAAGCTGAAACGCTATATCTCACATAGAGGGAGAAAACTGGAGCTGGTTATACGGCATTGGGACGAGTTCAATGCCCTCGACGAGAAGGGTAACGTAATTCTCGATTTCGTTGACAGCACAGGCAGGGACGTTTCAACTGATGAAGACCATATGTTCGTTGACCTTAATAATTTCTCTTATCTTGACCGCGCAGGAAACAAAATCCTGATTGAGCGTTGCTGGTATGAGGATGAAGCCGGAAACGAGGTGGAGCCTGATACCATAACCGGCGAATACTCCGATATGCCACACGTTCTGTCTTTCCTCGGGCGCAAGTATTCGGAAGTATTTGACATCCTGATGATGGACGATAAGATTTCCTCCCTGATGGCTCCCTTCAAGAGTGCCTATGAGAACAAAGCCAACGACCAGTTGGAAGGTATGGTCGGTACACTGCGTGTCAATGCTGCCCGTCTGGTATCTCCGGAGGCATATTGGGTGTTCACAGGCGACGATTTTGACTTGAAGATTTCAGACCCGAAGGCTCCAAGTTATCTCGTGATAGCCAACGACCCCGAGAAGGAGCAGGTTATCGGTTCTCTCAACGCTCTTGTGCTCAACCGTCTTATTACTCGTGTCAATTCCAAGGGAAACCTCCCGGTCAGCATTATCGTCGATGAGCTTCCCACGCTTTACTTCCACAAGATAGACCGACTCATTGGAACGGCACGAAGTAACAAGGTTGCCGTTACCCTCGGTTTTCAGGAGCTTCCGCAACTTGAAGCCGATTACGGGAAAGTGGGTATGCAAAAAATAATAACTACCTGTGGCAACATCTTTATGGGGGCTGCCCGAAACAAGGAGACTCTGGAGTGGGCACAGAATGACGTGTTTGGCAAAGCAAAACAGACTTCCACTTCAATCACAATCAACGACAGCAAGATTTCCACATCAATCAGTGAGAAACTTGACTATCTCGTTCCGGCGGCGAAGATTGCTGATATGGCTACCGGTTGGCTTGCAGGTCAGGCGGCTCGAGACTTCACCGCCACTGACAAGAAGATGCTGTCTAACTTCAACATCGAAAGTTCAGAAGAGTTCAAGACCACTAAATACTTCTGCAAGACGAACTTCGACATGAAGAAAATCAAGGATGAGGAAAACCATTATGTTGATCTTCCAAAAATATATGAGTTTCGTGATGACCGTGAGAAAGAGATAATGCTCAACCGTAATTTCAAGCGGGTCAATCAGGAGGTGGATGCGATGGTGAAGGAACTGCTTGGTATCGCTTAACTTTATTACTGCTTTATGGAGACTACACTCACAACAAACAGATCGTTTTCAGTGCCGCTTTCGCTCCGTCTGAGTGGAAGCGCACTGAAGATTATTGCCGTACTGTCGATGGTTACCGACCACTGCGCGTATTTCCTGATGGAGCCGGACACTCATTTATATAATGTGATGCGTTGTTTCGGACGTATCGCATTCCCGGTTTTCGCCTTCCTTATAACGGAAGGCTTCGCCCATACCCGTAGCCGAACGCGTTACTTCCTTACACTGCTTGGAGTCGCCATCATAAGCGAAATCCCTTGGTTCTTGCTCAACGGCTATGACGGAACCCACAATGTCATGTTCACCCTCTCTCTTGGAGTAGTTGCTCTTGCTATCTTTGACAGGTTATGTGAACACGGTCCACTCTGTTGCTTCTCGATTATATTATTGTGCATCCTCGCCTGGTGGTCGGGAATTGATTACAACTGCCGCGGTATCTTGATGATTACGATTTTCTATATGTTACGTCGGCAGACAATTATACCCTGGCTCAGTCGCCATCAAGTCTACTTCCCATCTCAGGCAATAATGCAGATACTGTTCACATTTCCGTTAATGATACACTACGGTATAGCCGGAGCTGTTCTCGCATCAATCATAATTTTCTTATATGACGGCACACGCGGATTTATCCGGGGCAAGACGGCAAAATATGCCCACTATGCCGTTTATCCGGCTCATCTGCTATTCATTTCCGTTTGTATCTGAAAAAGGGAGCAAGTTGTCATTTTGACAGCCTGCTCCCTTAAAAGTTACGAGTCCGACCCAAGGGGCGTTAAAAAATAGGTGATGCTTCTGAAACAGTCTTGTTGATTACCGCTATCAACCTTGGGAATCCTGCGTATTTTTCAAAAATCTCAGCAATCTCTGGATAAGAGTAATATTTGTCCCAGTATCACCTATAACTCCATCATTATATCATTTTCCGTGTTTCCAGAAACTTGATTTCTGAGATTATACAACCGTTACCGCAGTCTTTATCCCTATGACAGAGGTTTCCTTATGCAGCTTGCCGTCGACTATCTGACGAATAAGAACGCGCAGGATATTGTCAGCAGGTTAGACAGGCAGGCTCAGCAGAAGACCTGTGACCGTTCTCTCACTCTCCGTCAGAAGGACTACACACCGGAGATCATCACGGCTATGTCGCATATCCTTTCTGTCAATCTCTCCCGTTTTAATGTCGACACCGGACACGGACAGAAACGCGAATAGGAGGTCGGACACAAATCTCCCTATTATGATCTTGACACCAGAATATCAGGTACAAGAATGTCTATGTGATATACCGGCCATCAACCGACAATCGGAGTCGGAGGCATCCACGATTAGAATCTTGTTCATGCTCGTATCTGTTTTATTGTTAAACTTATATGTTGAATAAAAATCCCTCGGACTGCGCCGAGGGAAAAAGTATATTATTGTAAATGTAAAATTCGATATATTTATAAGCTATGCGCAAATCACATATAACTCCTCAATGCTGTCGCAGAATAGAATCGTATTTGGAATATAGATGATTACTACTTTTCAGAATATATATCCGAGACCAATACTTATACGATACTCATGCATTTGAGCATCAGTTTTTATAATGTCAGTCAAACCTATAGCACCTGTTAAGTCCACACGAAAACGATCGAGGATTATAGCGGTGCGAATATCCCAGGCCACATCGAAACGACGCATCCGTGTTCTATACATATCTTCTTCAAATATATCGGTCTGGTCTTCATCCACCTTAGTTCGTGCGGAAATACCAATCACAAGCTCCGGTCCTGTTGAGAAAAATAGGCTGCCACGTTTGAAGATGTCAAATTTATACCCTCCCGTAAAAGGTAGACGCATACCTATCTTACGCACTGGTGGGTCATATGTTTTGGCTGGCTCTGACGTAGTTCCTTCTCCAATTGTAATATTGTCATACCGGTAGTTGTCAATAAAAAAGCGTGCTCCGGGTTCAAAGAAGAAGTTTTTGCCAACGAGCAGCATATAATCTGCCCCGACACTTATTCCGCTGCCGGGTTTAAACATCTTGAAAGAGTCGTTTGCCAATTTCCATTTGCCCGGTATGGTGGTATCGTATGTTATGGTTACAGTCCAGTGGTTGCAGTCGGAAGACAGAATTTCTTCAATGTCTTCGGCTTGTGTTGTCATAACACAAATACAAATGAGAAAACAAATTGTGAGCCTTTTCATATTAATGAGAACAAATTAGATGCTCAGATAACATACGCCATCATTATTCGTTGTCAATATGTAAACAATAGGATTATGTAGCTATCGTGATTACAGCACAATACAAATCTAAGAACATTTTTTTGAACTGAATCATACGCCTCATTTCACTTTGATTTTGTTTCCTTTGTAGATATAAATTCCCTTTTGTAACTTTTCTAAATCTTTCTCAGAGGCATTTTTCATTACTATTGCTCCATCGAATGAATATATAGTAGAATCTGGGGGGATAGTTTCGGAAATACGTACTTCCTGAAGTCCTGTAGTGGATACAAGGTCTTTCTTCTTAACAAAATACAATTTCTCTGTTCCGAGTATTATCAACTCATCCTCTGTTTGCTTCATATCACAGTACCAAGGTTTATCCGTTACATAATGACAGGCATTATTCCAGGTCTCACCGCCATCGGAAGAAACCAGGAAAATCCATCCTTTAACATCATCGCTGTCATTTGCTCCCAGAGAATATAATACATCAGGATTATGGTTATCATACAATGTGGAATAATGGTAACCCCATGACTCTCCCTTATGGATCCATGTTCTGCCTCCGTTGATGGTCTTGGCAATTACACCTTCTCCACCAAACACCCAAGTATTTATATCAGTAGGATGAAACGCGACATCATGAATGCAGTCTTCAGCATATTCCGCACCGTCTGGCAAGACAATATCCGAGGTTGGATACCCCCAAGATTTAATCCAATTGTTTCCTCCATCATACGATATCATTATTGCCGGCGCCATTGAACCCATTTCTCCATGCTGTAACAGTATGTCTATATTCAATGGATGGATTTCAAAGCCACAATATGTATTATTATGATTGGTTGTATCAGTAAGAATCGACCATGTTTTACCAAAATCCACAGATTTAAGGACTCCTACGTAACCGCTTACTAAATAAATTATTTGGGGTGTTGAAGGGTCTTGACAAAGACGCAAAACTGTGCGATATCTATTTTCCGGGAAGAGAGAATAAGGAGTAAAGTCCTCAACCGTATTGCCATTATCGGCTGAACGTAGAAGCAGACGCATATTACGGTTACGAGTAATAGCAAGCCATTCATCTCCGTTGTGGACACATTCAATTAAATCCTCTCCCTTGAAACCGCAGGAAGTCCAGCCTTTTTCAGTATCCTTCAAATCAAGGGAGTAAATGCCGTTGGAGGTAGGTACATATATTGTTTTGCCCTCCAATATCATCTTTGACTTAGTATAGTTAATCTCCTGTCCAATGTTATATGGAAGAGGTATAGATTTAATATCTATTTCTTGAGCCAGCCCCGCCATGTAAAATGACAGTAGTAAGGATATGAGAATAGTTATATGTTTCATGCTTCACTATGGTATGAGGTTCTTAAACTGTTATTTTTTGTGTTGTTATCGCAACTCCATTCCTGATATATGACACGATATATATGCCATGGGAAAGAGTCGGTAGTTGACAGAAACCCTCAGTAACAGGCTCTGAGAATATTACACGCCCCGACAGGTCGCAAAAGGTTATAATTCCTTCAGAACAATTCCCCATAATATGGATATATCTATCCTTATATGAGAGAGATATGGTCTTGCTGTCAGACAGGACATTGTCAATTCCTGCTTCCTTGGGATTGACAACAGCACGAATATTGAGACCGTATGCCTTAGGTGATGTTGATCCTGTAAAACCGGCGTAGAGTTCCACTGCAAAAGACTTTGATACATTACTGGGTTCAATAGGTCTACCGTTATAACCATATTCCGGATCTTCACTCCCTGTCCAATATGCTGCGCTTGTATTGTTGAATGGATCCGGTTCGCCATACCATAATCCAAATCCACAAATGGGCAGAAAAATACTGTGTTCATTAGGTCCGTGCAACCTTATACCTCGGACTCCGTTTTCTACAGATGATCCATTTGTCCAGCATAACATACATAACTCATAACGTTCCTGTGCATTAGGAAGTCTCCAACCATTGCCCCATTGGTGACGCACCGCATCATATTCGGTTCCGCAGATATCGGTGCCGATATTTTCAAGAACAGCCCATTCGCCATTATTCGGATCCACGTCATATCCTTTAAAGAACTTGTAGCTTTCCCATGAGAAGTCTTCGCGTGGCTCCACTTCTCCCCATGCGAAATATTGTCCTTTCTCATAAGGAGAAGATGCACCCACATTATAGGTAGCCCATAATGTACCACTGGGGAGACCGAGGTCAACATATTCATGTCCTCCGATGATTCCGTCAGGCTCACTCGGTGCAGGCGGTTGAGGTGTATCTGCTAATGCTTTGACAGGTATAAGTGTGAGCAAAAATAACGCTGTGTTTATTAGAGAAATTTTCATGTGTCAATTTTTTTTTGCAAAGTTCGGAATAAAAAAGCACATCGACGTAAAACAAAGTTTATATCAGACCTTTTTGAGACAGTTTTTACATATTCTGCTTAGTGCCTTAAATGATATGATGCAAAATTACTGTGATTTATAGTTTCTTGCCATACCCAAAAGGGTATGATTGCGAACAGACAGTAAAATATACCCATTTGGGTACAAGTTCCTAAATAAAAGAAGCCCCCGGCATCACTGCCGAGAGCTTCCATTCTTGCATGAAAAACTTGTTGCTTATTTTGTTCTACCAGATTGGTCTTCCTTGGAGTCACGCCACACACTGTTGACTGTCTCACGTCCGAAGCTGTAGCTAACTCCAAACAGCACATAAGCAGAATGAGCGTTAAATGTCTGGTGTATGGTATAGTCGGCATAATGTTCCTTTGACTTCGTCTTATTCCATCCAAAAATGTCGTTTGCACTCAGTCGCAGATTTAGTCGATCATTGAGCAATGAGTATCTGAGGGAGAGATTGAGCAGCTGGAATGATTCGTAATTTATCAGGTTTTGTTGCCATGGGAAAAAGTGGGTAAACTGTGCACCGAAAATCAATGTCCTTTGTCTGTTGAGCATTAAGTTGGTAGACAGTTCAAGTTTGCCTGACCAATCTTCCATACTCTTGACCTTGAAATCAGGAACATCGCTTTGTGAGTATGTGCGAAACACCTCACCACCGGCACTGATATCCCAACGATCAAAGAATGTGCGTCTGTAATTGGCATAGAGTCCCGTCTTGTTTGTAGAGAGACAATTATATGGTATGGTGCTGATAATGTCTTTTTCATCAAATCTGCGGACATATCCGATAGCGTCTGATGCAAATGAAGTATATAGAACGGCATACAGTCCTCCAAGTCCATAATAATTTATCTCGGCATTGTTGTATATCGTTGGTTTCAGTGCTGGATTTCCTGCTGAATACTCGTCGGTAGTTGAATAGTATTTGAACGGATTCAGTTCCCACAGGTTAGGGCGGCCCATACCCATTGAGTAACTTATATTGAAGGAACCGATGCGGTCTTTATTCCACGAGAGATTAAATGTAGGGAACAGGTGTCCGTAATTGTCCCGGTTAATTTGAGATAAAGAGAGTTGTTTACCTTTCGTCCACGTGTATTCATATCTCAATCCGATTTTACCCCAAAAACCAGCTCCAAAATCGCGGGAGGCAGTGAAGTATGCTGCGCCTACACGTTCTGAATAGTCAAAAATATTGGATTCGGAGTTTGGAGGAGTACCATTACCATAAGTATGCTTCGAAAAGTTTTCGGAAGAATTGAGTATGTCGGTATAAGCGACACCGGTTTCCAATTCTGCCCAACTGTAAGGAAGTTTGAAGTCGGCTTTACCGCTGTGAAAACGATAATTGGTTTTACCGTCCTCGTTAACTACAGAAGTATCAGAGTTAACACCATATGTTGTAACAATGTCTGACATCGTAGGGCTGTGACGGTTGTAATAATTGTATGTCAATTGTAGGGATTCGCCCTTATTTCCGAAATTCCAGTCATAAAAGCCGGTAAGTGTAAGGGCATTATTGGGTCGTGATCTTGTAACAGTCTGCGATGATGAGGTATATCCTCCGTAATCAGTAAAGTTCGTTCCATTGCTTGAGGTGGTTTCATAATTGTAATTTGCAATCAGGCCGATGTTCATGTCAGGTGTGAATTTGTATCTGAACAGAGCATTGGTTCCGACATCGAGCGAGTGCAATTTACTTCGTGTCGAGGATAATCGGGCTGGAGAGTCATCTGAAAATATATACTCCATATCGTTGTCATTAGTGCCGTAATGGTTCATCACACTAGCGTCAAGCGACATTTCGATCTTTCTTGTGGTATGGCTTACACTGCCGCTGAAGTATTCGCGTAGTTTATCCCCATAACTTAGCGAGCCATAGAGATTGCCTTTGGTACCGAGTGTTTCATTACGGGTCGTGATTGAGATATACACAGCATTGGGTTCCGCTGCATATCGGGAAGGTGGTGTTGTCAGCACCTCGATTTTCTCGATATCCTCCGCCTGCATGCTTTTGAGACGCATCGACATGGCCGACGCATCAAGTTCCATTAGTATGCCGTCAATAATATAGCGGACGTTTCCTTTACCGGCAACAGTGACCGCACCGTTATTCACGGAAACACGGGGCACACGGTCAAGCACGGATACTCCGTCAAGACCTTTCGCATAGGGGTCGTTCTTGACAAGATAGACGAGCTTACCCTCCTGTTGCTTTATGACAGGGCGTTTTGCCACTACAATTACCTCATTGAGTTCAAGTTCTTTCTCCCATGAATCCGCTATGGAATCAACGTTAACCTGTGCAAAAGCCGAGCCAGATGCCAGGATTAAAAGTGCTAAATTTATTAATACTTTCATCGGTGTATGTTTTTTTGATTTTCTTCTGCAAAATTACTACGAGAAATCAGCGTGTGCCATACCCAAATGGGTACGTTTGCATATCGAGGAGTGAATTTAGGGGCAAAAGAGCAAAATATACCCAAATGGGTATGGCATAGGGGCTGGAGTTATTCTAATTTTGCAATGAGAAAAATAGACAGATATGACAAACGAAGAAAAACAGCTTATAAAGGAGTGCCGGATAATGATTGTCGGTAAAGGTGACTTCATCACATATATTAAGGAGGAGCTGCGTAAACTTGACCTCTGCAATATAGCAGAAGTACAAATAGGCGAAATTATTAATGGGCAAAATAACGGGATTCTGATT
>CAMWQF010000108.1 GCA_947176285.1 uncultured Porphyromonadaceae bacterium | reverse complement strand
AATACGGCCGAGTATAGTAAAAAATCATCAGAACACAATTTATTATATAATACGCAAAAAAGGTTTTTACTACTCACAAAATAACCTAATACTTAATACTTAGAACTAACCTACGACAACTTATAAAAGAAATACGTTTATAATGTATCAGAAGTATTTAAAAACTTCGGGGATTATCACACTTTTGGGTGGTGTTAATCGAATAGCATATTATTAACTTTGCACAAAACATATACCAATGGAATCACTCTATAGTAGAAACAGAATATATATCACACAAGAACAACAGGAAAAAATCAAAAACACGAGAATTCTGCTGGGAGGAGCTGGTTTGGGTAGTGTGATAGCCGAGTGTGCCTTAAGACTTGGTTTTGAAAAGATCACCATCATCGACGGCGACAGAGTGGAACTAAGTAACCTCAATCGTCAAAATTATACAAGAGAAGACATAGGGAAATATAAAGCAGAAGCTCTGGCAATGAGACTGTTTGCTATAAATCCCTATGCTGACATAACATTCTATAATGAATACATAGCTCAAAATAATTTGGACAGACTCATAAGAAACTGCGATATCGCAATTAATGCACTTGATTTTAAAGATTCTTCTCCAATTGATTTTGATGAAAAATGTCATCAGCTTGGAATCTATACAGTGCACCCTTACAATTTTGGCTGGGGTGGTATGGTTATGATAATGTCCCCAGATGGCTTAACACTAAGAGATCTAATGAAAGACGGCAACCCTGAAAACTTCGAGATAAAGATGGCACAGTATGTTGACGGATATAGTCAATATTGGAATATTTCGGAAAACAAATGGTTTCATGAGATACTAACAGCATACTCTAAAGACACAATTAAGTATCCAGTGCCGCAATTATCCATAGGTTGCTGGATATCGGCAGCCTTGTGTGTAAACACAATGGTAAGACTAATACTGGGTCAAAAAGTAAAGTTATGTCCCAAGTTTTATCTTTCCTCACTCTTAAGCGACTGTAATTAACTACTATAGTCTAGATAAGCTTGTAATTCGTGGCAAATGCAATTGCCTCACTTATACTTTTTACATTAAGTTTGTCAAATATTGACTTGCGGCGTGATTTTATGGAGTCCTTTGCTCTATGAACCCTCGCTGCAATTTCTTCAACAGTCAAGCCTCTTGCGGAAAGAAGAAGAACCTCTTTCTCTCCATCCGTAAGTTTGAGACTAGGAACTGACAACCATCTGTCAAGATCCAGATCATATTTCCAATAATATGACTGACCTAACTTCCTCACTTCGATATTGCCAGGCTTGTCATGATTAGAAATCGACACAAAGCATAGGGCGAGCCACATATGCCCATAGCCATCCATCGCCAGTGGAGTAAGTTTATGATTTATCAAAATATATTCATCATTCTTTCTAATATGAAAATCATAACTGATACTAAAACGGTAACGTTCTTCGGCGGGATGGTTATTGAAAAATCTAAAACCTATCGCATTTATTTTCAACAAAAGTTCTACTTCTTCCTCCGGAACTTGCGTGGTATAAAAACTATAACCGAGTTCTTTCACCTTTTTGGGTGACAGACCACATAGGAACAGTGGATTTGATGAAACATAAAGAAAATCTTTCTTAAAGTAGTCTATAATATATACACTCTCATACGTAATTTTAGAAATTGCATCTGCGGCTTGGACATAGCAATCCGCACGGGCATAATCCTCAGAGGATATGCCTTCTGGCTTATTGTATGAATTGAAAAATCTCTCAGTCATATTCGTACTTTTAATCTTAGAATGCAAAGATAATAAAAAAACAATTACGAACGTAATCTTTTTTTGAGTTTTCCACACTTAAGGGTGAAATTTATAGTTTTTTGACTTCGAATTTGCACTTTCACTCTTTCGTGTGTTGCAGTTAGCTAAGCAATTTAGTAAGTTTGACGAAAACTATCAAATAACATTCAATAATGGAATATTCTATGCTTATCCACAAAGATTTCACGGTCTATGAGGCTGATAACTCTGTATTATGGGAACTTGCACAATTTGTGGTTAAAGAAAATATAAGCCATCATACTTCAAAAGATAGCGATATTAAGGGAAAAATCCAAGAATTAGTCTATAAGGTGTATAAAGAAGAGACTGAATTAGCAGATAGATCAAAAATCTTTATAGTTCGTAATAATACAGGAGATATGGTTGGATCGATTAGATCAACATTGTGGGACAGAAAAGCAAAATTACCAATGGAGACATTGTTTGGATTCAATCCTCTTGATTGCGATTTTAGTAAAGACATAACCAAATACTGGCATATAGGAAGATTGGCAATTAATAAAGAAGCATCTCAATATCCAAAATCCATACTCAAAACATTAATAAATATTGTAACCGCACCAATTAAGAAGGACCCCTATGGTTGCCTGTTGGCTGAAGTTGACCGAAAACTCTTCAATAACCTGAAGGCTCTTGGGATAGATGCTCATCAGATAGCCCCTTCTAAACAATATCTCGCATCAGAAACCATTCCAATATATTCAATGTCAAGTGATATCTTGATTAGTTACAAATCGAGTTAAATATACAATTTTAAATTCCACCCTTTAGGGTGGTGCTTTTCCTTTATTTACGTTGTAATTTTGCAACACAATTCAGGAATAAATAAGAGATATAAAACAAAAACAATAATCCAAAACAAAAATCATCAAATGAAAAAACTAATTTTTGTAATGATAGGAGTATGTTTGACAACAGGTTTGTCCTGGGGTCAGGAAACACTCCCATCAAGAGATGGCACAAATGCTTCAAGCGCCTCTCAATCTGTTTCTCTAAGAGAAACAGCACAAGTAAACCCAAGTGATCTTAATGAACTTCCATATATTAGTTATGGCACAACACCTACGATAATTTATATACAAAACGAAACAATAAATGGACCGAAAACATATAGTGGATCAAAAATAAAAGTGGGATCTGCCGTAACTTCTACAAAGACACAAGGTCCAGTGATGTTTAATAGTGGGAAAATAACACTATCTGCATCTGAGATACAGATAAATCCCAATACCACCATATCTGGGTTTACCCAATTCAAAGCCGAAATAAAATAATCTAACAATCAAAAAACATAAAAAATGAAACATTTAACTAAAACCTGGCTACTTTCCATAGTAGCAATCATCTCTCTATTTACAACTCCATCAGTTGTAAATGCACAAATCACTTACACAAGTGGAAAACTCAGTATTGAAGGAGCACCCGCACATTCATTCTTAGGATTAACCATAGATAAAATGAACGGACTCTACTGGACATGCAAAACTGGCAATTTTTTCCAGCTCGATCTAACCCCAGCCAATCCCCGAATCGCAGGTACAGGAAACCAAGTAGTTTTTTACAACACTGGTACCGGAAAGTTCAATAGCATACAAGTGGCTAGTGTATATAACTACTCAGATGAAAGAGCGAAAACAAACATACGTACTTTAGATGGTGGATTAAACACCATAATGGGATTACGCCCCGTTTCCTATAACTGGAAAACAGATAAGGGGTTGTCAACTAAAAACTCTACCAATATAACAACATCTCTAAATGCTATGGGTCCGGAAGAAGAGGATAACACTCAGTACGGTTTCCTTGCACAAG
Source organism: uncultured Porphyromonadaceae bacterium (assembly GCA_947176285.1). Classification (GTDB taxonomy): domain Bacteria; phylum Bacteroidota; class Bacteroidia; order Bacteroidales; family Muribaculaceae; genus Lepagella. Next base: position 5,109 of record CAMWQF010000108.1, on the reverse strand, counting down.
AAGTAGAACAAATAATTCCTGACGCGGTAAAAACTGATGAGAATGGAAATAAGCTGATTAATTATACAGCAATCATTCCAATGCTTGTTCAATCAGTTCAAGAATTACAAGGTGTGATTACACAACAGAATTCAGTAATCGAGAACCTCTCTACAAGACTAAATTCAACAAGGACTGAATCAGTAGAACGAAATGATTATATTATAAGCTGCACACCTAATCCAACCCACGGAGAAACAACATTCACATATTCCATTTCTCAGGTTGCAACTAATGCCAAAATCATTATCAGTGATCTAATGGGGGCACAAACCACTTCTGTAAATTGTGATGTTACAGACACTTCCGTTTCAATCAACCTGTCATCACTTCGTAGTGGAGTATACATTGCCACATTAGTAGTTGACAATAATGTAAAAGACTCTAAACAAATAGTGGTTGCAGATTAAAATATGACAATACAAGAATCTATGAGGTTGCACTTAGCAAGAGTACAACCTCATAGATTCTTGTATATATACTTATATAAGTTGCAGAGGTAGCTTGTCAGCCAATTGTATAACTTTTATTTGTGCGATAGTCGTAGGTGGTTATGCTTATTTCGTACAAACCTTTGCAAAATTATGATATAAACTAATTTTCACCATCTACTTATGTATAAAATTAAAGATTATCTAAGAAATGGCGTTATCCTTATAAATAATATCATTTTCCATAAGAAAAAGAAACTGTCTCAACTTATGATATACGCGACTAATCGATGTCAGTCACGTTGTAAGCATTGCCAAATATGGCAAAAGTCACATGACTCCCTTTCAAAAGAAGAGATAGTATCATTGATTTCAAGCAAGTGCATTGATCGTTATACAACAGTAGGTCTTGAAGGAGGTGAGTTCGTGTTACATCCGCAAGCCGCTGAAATAATGGAGTGGTTTCATATAAATCATCCGAATTACACTCTCCTTTCTAATTGCCTTGCACCTGATAAAGTAATTGATCTGACTAGGCGTTACCGACCGAAACATCTGTTCCTGTCGCTAGACGGCAACAGGGAAACTTATAAAACAATGCGTGGTGTTGATGGGTACGACAAAGTAATAAGAGTTATTGAGGAGCTTAAAGATGAGATTCCTATATCACTAATGTTTTGTCTATCTCCGTTCAACAGTTTCAAGGATATGGAATACACCATAGACATTGCAAAAAAATATGGAATAGACATTAGAATAGGCATTTATGGCAAGATGGCATATTTCGATACACAAGTTGAAATGTTGAGGACACAGGGAGAGAATTATATCTCACACATTCCTTCTAATATTCATGATACACAAGAGAATTATGATTTTGTAGTCCTATACGACCAATGGCGGAATGGTAATCTGAGGTTACGTTGCCATTCAATCAACAATTCGCTTATAATTCATCCTGATGGCAATGTCCCTGTTTGCCAGAATCTTGATGTAATACTTGGTAACATCAAGGAAAAAACTCTTGATGATATCTTCAACTCGGCTGAAAGTGTATCTACTCAGTGCCGATTGTCAAAAGAATGTAATGGCTGTTGGATTAATTTCCACCGTAAGTATGACATAATACTACTCCGTAATCTGGAAAAGATACTTCCTAAAAGCATTATTGAAACATTCTATGGTAAATATCAATGGAATACTGATAGAAAACTCACATACCGAAAATATCTCAAAAGAGTAAAAGATGAAAAAATTAATAAGTAATAATATATATCGATGGCGCACATTTAGAAACAGGAAGATGTTGCAATCAGATTATTCCGCACAATATGCATTTGTAGGAGTAGGAAGTCATGCCCTGCAAAATCTTTACCCTATCCTGCAGTATCTTGGCATTAAGCTAAAATATATTTGTTGTAAAAGCTCCGATAAATTGGAACTTATTAAGCGTCGTTTCGGGGTTAAGGCTACGACATCACTAGATGAAATATTAAATGACAGCGATGTCAAAGGTGTTTTTGTATGTACATCTCCACAACAGCATTATGAAATATGTACCCGTGTAATATCTTCCGGGAAATACCTCTTTATTGAGAAACCTCCTTGCCGAACTCTTCAGCAACTTGAAAAGCTTATAGAAATTGATACGCAACAGAAGGTCATGGTCGGAATGCAGAAACGCCACTCTCCGTTAATTAATATATTGAAGAACCATCTTACAAAAACTGACATCATAAGCTATACATTAACGTACCATACTGGAGCATATCCAGAAGGTGATCCTCTTACTGACTTGTTCATTCATCCGGTGGATATGGTAGCATATCTATTTGGTAGCGCAAAAAAAATATCCATTCAACACACTGATCAAAACTATGCGGTTACAATTCAAGGATTACTTTCTCATGATAATATAAAAGGTTTCATAGAATTATCAACAGCATATTCTTGGACGAATTCGGAAGAACTACTCAGAGTGAACACTACCTCCGGTGAGTATAGACTTAACCAAATGGAGAAATTATTATATACTCCACATCCTAAAAAGATCATAGGGATACCAGTAGATAAACTTGGCTTATTCTCCACATCGGAACAGATATTAATGGAACGAAATAATTTTAATCCGATAAAAGAGAATAACCAACTCTACACTCAAGGTTTTTTTTCAGAAATTAAAGCATTTCTTAACATGGTAGAACATTCAGGTAAAAATGTGTCATCGTTGGCAAATATGCGCAATGCTTATATAATACTTGAATTTTTAAAATAAATAAAAAAGTTAGATACCCAAATAAACAACAAATTACTTATAATAAGCTGATATTAAAACAAAAGAAATGTCATAAGCTTTTGTGAGCTGGAAAATTATGAAATCTTATAGTGGAGAATATTCTATCCCATGGAGAAGTTATTAGAAACAAAATCAACATAACGTACAATCAAAGATTTTAACATTGCTTCGATTAATAATCGACCATGATTTTGAATGTTATGATCCTGTTCGTATATATTCAAAAGAATTCTGGCATCCATGAGATATGCAGAAGACTTATCTACTGCCTTTATATCAAAATGTGAAACACCCTCATACATACAATCGGGATAATTTCCTATAAGAAAATTAGGGAAAATATTATCAATGACTTGCTTTTTATGATCAGATCCTTCAATTTCGATGCAGAAATTGCCGGATTGAACATATCCAAAAACTGAGGACTTCTCTCCTTGATGACATACGAACTCTCCCTCTTCGAAGATTACAAGGTTTCCATGCTTCTTAATCAAGTTATGCCAGAACTGAAGATCTATGTCTTCAAGATATGTGTTGAGATTTCTTTCCATGATACAAAATTACTAAAAATTTAGGACATACGAAAGAGTTGTGATATTGATTCTAAGTTGAGAAAAGAATAATTTGTATGTATCTGATTTCATATACAAATAGACAGACCAAGTATTGAAGCCTGATCTGTCTATTGAGGATTGTCAAATCCCGGTATGTCGAGCGTGTAACGTGGCGCAATTGCCGACACTGGATAAATGGGTTGAGGTTCAGCAACCATTGAGGGTTTATATCCCTGTGGCGTGTCAGTTGTGTGGACATTAACTGTCTTCACTGTCGTTTCAACTTTGACTTCCGTTTCGGGCTGCTGGGATTTTTCCGGCTTATTCTCAGTGCGTCATTCTCATCATGTTTGGGTACAAGTTCAGCCGTAATCTTGCGGTCGAGGGCGGCAAGTTCGGATTTGAGCTTCTTCAACACTTCCTCCTTGCCCCACATCTTTGGATAATGGCTTCGAGCTGGGGAACGTCGGCTTTGAGTTTCGCTGTCCGTTCCTCATACTGGGCTATGATGCCGGGTATCTTCTCCAGAGCGTTGACAAAGTTCATACAGGCGGCGTGGGTATCGCTCATGGCGATGTAGCCGTTGTTGTACTTATACGTATAATTGCCTTCGACAACAAAGCGGTTCTGAACACTCTCCTTGCCGTCAACCAATGCCCTTTCGGATATGATTGAAATAGTGAAACCATAGACCTCACTGATACGCTGATACTGACCATGCGTGTCAGTACGCTGTAACAACCCTTGAAAATAGATACCTTTATATGGCGATATATAAAGACAAATTGTCTATCACACTTATGCACAAATGCAATGATAAATAAAATAATTATTATAAAGTTCACTCTAGCATACATTAACACCCTAAAGGGTGTTGAAAACAGGTTCTATTCATTGTAATTTTGTAATAAAAACTAATAATAATTATAATAAGCATCTTTTATTTGAGTCTAATAGGACTTATCACAACCCTCTCTTCTTGTTCTCAAGATGAGGACTTAGTGATTTCTGGGAAACTACCAGAGACTAAAGCCTACTCTACGGCAGAAATTCAGCAAGCAAAGGAGTTAGCAATCCCTGTATCTGAGCTTGATAATATGTCTGAGGATATAAAGGAGAAAAGAGCAGCTTCCATAATTCTCTCAGACTATATTAAATTGGAGGGAAATCAGTACAAATTGGCAATTTCTGAACAAGAAGCTCAGAAATTAGGGGTTGCTCCAAATCTTTATGAAGTCATTAAAGCTGAAATCGCATTGACTAATCAAACGATACTCGAGTATTTGGAAATGGGTGAGACAATCGAATTGTGTGACATACAATCCGTTTCTAAAGCGTATAAAAATGGTAAATTGGAGTTATCCGATAATACATCTGCTTATTCAAAAGTAGCATACCCTTCTGGAACTATTATCACAACCGGTCAAGAAGATGGCACTAGCGGTTTTACCACAGAAAGAGAACATACAAAAGTTTTGTTTCGTTGTCGGACTGCTGCTGCTCCTACTCCTATTTATCGTTGTACAGTTACGGCATGGGGAGAAAAGAAAATAGGTTCAAAAGTTGGTAATGCCATTACAACTACAGAGATAACTGTTCCTATAGCTGCATCAGGAAGCGGTGTATATGCTACATTAACTTTTGCAACATCTGATTCTAACGGAGGTTTCTGTAATTGGCAAGCTCAATAACATATTTAGTTAGGAAATGTCTACATTAGCTATAAAAATAACAAACAATTTATTCTAGATACATATAAGTTATGAGAATGAAATATCTTTTATTTTTT
>CAMWQF010000107.1 GCA_947176285.1 uncultured Porphyromonadaceae bacterium | reverse complement strand
TATAAAAGACCTTGATGCAGCCACTTGTGAGGCGCAAGGCATAGATTCGCTCACTTTGATAGAGCGTGCTGCTAATGCAGCGGTGAAAGAATTGATCTCACGTCCCGGATTTTTGCCGAGCCTGCGGGTGGTGGTAGTGGCTGGTCCGGGCAATAACGGTGCCGACGCTCTTGCCGTGTCGCGTATTCTTGCGGAGCATGGCTACGGGAGGGTGGAAGTGTATCTCTTCAATGTGAGGGGAAAACTTTCCGACGGATGCGAAGCGATGAAGCAGAGGCTTCTCGAGTCGGAAGCCAAAGTGCAATTTACTGAAATCACCACCACGTTCACTCCTCCACATCTCGGAGTGGACGATATAGTGATCGACGGGCTTTTCGGCGTGGGGCTTCATGAGCCATTGAGCGGCGGATTTGCCGCTGTGGCTCGCCTGATCAATGAATCGGGGGCATTCGTGGTGAGCCTTGACATCCCGTCGGGTCTTGCAGGGGAATGGAATTCCAATTCTCGTTTCCACGACATGGTGCATGCAAAGTTGACTTTGACGTTTCAGTTCCCGAAACTTTCATTTTTCTTTCCCGAGCATGCCGACATTTTGGGCGAGAGGGTAGTGCTTGATATCGGTCTTGACCGCAAGGCTCTGCGCAATAAGAAATCTAACTGGCTCCTTATTGAGAGCCGAACCATAAGGTCGCTGCTCAGAGAGAGGGACCCTTTCACTGCCAAACGTGATTATGGATCGGTGATGCTCTTTGCCGGAAGTATGGGAATGATGGGTGCCGCGGTGCTTTCCGCCCGAGCAGCATTGAAATGCGGAGCCGGGCTTGCCACAGTGCATTCTCCGCGCACCGGGGTTACAATTCTGCAGACAGCAGTGCCGGAGGCTATGTTTGAGCCGGACCGCAACGAGAGGGTGATAAGCGACATGAGCCTTCACCATTCGCATCAGGCAGTGGCTGTGGGCCCCGGAATCGGCACAAACGAATTGACCATCAATGCGCTTGAATCATTACTCAAGATATGCAAATCACCGCTTGTGCTTGATGCGGATGCCCTCAACTGCATAGTGCAACGTCCGTCGCTTCTTTCCATGATTCCTCCCCGAACTGTAATTACCCCTCACATCGGAGAATTTGACCGTCTTTTCGGTGAGCAACCTTCGTCGGAGGCGAGATTGAAGAGGGCTATCGAAGTGGCTCAGCATTATAATATAATTATAGTGCTGAAGAGTCATTTCACCATGATTGTGCGTCCGAAACCTAGCGGAAGCGTATATTTCAATTCCACAGGCAATGCCGGAATGGCTACTGCCGGAGCGGGGGATGTGTTGACAGGTGTGATAGCCGGATTCATGGCGCAGGGCATACAGCCGGAAAATGCGGCTACGCTCGGAGTATATATCCATGGATTGGCGGGGGACATTGCTTCTGAGGAAATCGGTGAATACGGAGTGGTGGCTTCTGATATCTCTGACCGACTTGGAAGGGCTATCAAGGCTGTGATAGATAGGAAAGTTTGAAGGTCTCCCTGTCAAGCCCCTCTAAAGGGGAAGAGTAGATTATTTTCCATCCAACCTCAATATGCCCCCTTTAGGGGGGTGGGGGCTACGATTGGGGGCTAATAATAATTGAAACTTAAATGACTGATATATGAAAAAGTTGTTTTTGACGATGGCGGTTGCTCTGACTTCATTGGCATGTGGGGCTCAGGCTACAAAAGTGCTCACTGCTGAGAAGAGCAATGAGTATGGCTTGGTGTATTCATTGCCCATCACTGCTTTGGAGATAGAGGTGACTGCAAGCCATCAAGTGGCTAAGAAAGGACCGTTTTATCTTTATGCAAAAAAATATATCGGCACTGACAAAGCCATAGCGGAGGATTCTGAAAAGTGGCAGATCACCGAAGTTAAAGTCCGTCCTTATGGTGTGTCTGATTCCGAAACACAATATCTGATGCAGTTACGCCCCGGAGCGCTTACCTCAATCACCGTAGATTCAGACGGGATGCTTCTCGCCATCAATAAGGAGGTTAATGCCCCCTCAAAACCTGAATCCAAATCGAAGAAACCGGCGGAAAACGTGGTGTGGCCTACGGGTAATGAATATCTTGATTATGTGGATGAGGATTTCGTGGCATCCAAAAGTTCTGCCAAGCAGGCTCAGCTTCTTGCGGAGTCGCTTATGGAGGTGAGGGATTCGAAACTTTCTCTGACACGCGGCACTGCTGACGCTATGCCTGCCGACGGGAAGCAAATGGAACTTATGCTCGCGTCGCTCGGACAGCAGGAGGCGGCACTGACGGCAGCGTTTACCGGCAGTGTCACCACTGAATACGTCACCAGGACATTTACTTATGTGCCGGATGGCGAGGGTGAGAATGTGCTGTTCCGACTCTCTTCTTTCGCCGGATTTGTAGATGCGGATGATCTTTCCGGCGATCCGGTGTATCTGAAGGTGGAAGCCGTAAATCAGGCTACTCTTCCTCTTGATGCGAAGGGGGAACAGAAGAAGATGCCGAAGAATGCAGTGATCTACAATATTCCCGGCAGTGCTCAGGTGTCGATTTCGACATTGGGAAAGAAACTGTATGATAAGGAAGTGCAGATGGCGCAGTTCGGAATGGAATTTGGGCTGGATCCTCTTCTTTTTACGGATAAGAAGGAGCCTTCTTTTGCTGTGTTTGACCCTGTGACAGGTGCTTTGGTGGAGGTGGGATCGGTAAAATAAATTTTAAAGATTAATTGATATTTCCTTTTAACTATGTGGGGCGCATGCGGAGCATGCTTGCTTACTTAGTTTGACTCGGGGAATGGGAGTTAGTATCGGATTGTGTGGGGCGCATGCGGAGCATGCTTGCTTACATTATAATTAAATGTAATTAATCAACTCAATAATATAAAAACAATGGCAACAAAACCTTTCCATTATCAAGAGCCGTTTGAGCTTGGCCCTGACACTACAGAATACAAGCTCATCACAAAAGACTATGTAAAGACTGAAAACTGGAATGGACACGAGATGCTCGTAGTCGATCCGGAAGCATTAACCATTATCGCTAATGTAGCATCTCACGACTGCTCATTCATGCTTCGCAGAGAGCATAATGAGATGGTGGCTAAGATTCTCCATGATCCGGAGGCTTCAGAGAATGACAAGTTTGTAGCACTCACGATGCTTCGCAATGCAGAAATTGCAGCAAAGGGTGTGCTTCCATTCTGCCAGGATACCGGCACTTCCATCTGTGCTGCTTATAAGGGTCAGCAAGTATGGACCGGTTGCAATGATGAGGAGAAAATTTCTCTTGGAGTATACAAGACTTATACAGAAAACAATCTTCGCTATTCTCAGAATGCTCCCCTCACTATGTATGATGAGGTAAACACCGGATGCAACCTTCCCGCTCAGATCGATATCCATGCTACTGAAGGGGATGAATATAAATTCCTGTTTGTGGCTAAGGGTGGAGGTTCTGCCAACAAGACTTATCTCTACCAGGAGACTAAGGCTATTCTCAACAAGAAAACACTTGTGCCTTTCCTCATCGAAAAGATGAAAACTCTCGGCACTGCTGCTTGCCCTCCATACCACATTGCATTCGTGATTGGCGGCACAAGTGCTGAAAAGAACCTCGAAGTCGTTAAGAAAGCATCAGTGAAATATTTCGACAATCTTCCCACTACAGGAAATGAATACGGACGTGCTTTCCGCGATGTGGAACTTGAGAAAGAACTTCTCGAAGCAGCCCACAATATAGGTCTCGGCGCACAGTTTGGCGGCAAGTATTTCGCTCATGATATACGTGTGATCCGTCTCCCACGCCATGGCGCTTCTTGCCCTGTGGGCATGGGCGTAAGTTGCTCTGCCGACCGCAATGTGAAGGCAAAAATCAATAAGGATGGTCTCTGGATAGAGAAACTTGACGAGAATCCCGGTGAACTTATCCCGGTGGAACTTCGCCAGGCAGGTGAAGGGGAAGTGATTGAGATAGATCTCAACCGTCCGATGGAAGAGGTGCTTGCAGACCTTGACAAGTATCCGGTGTCTACACGTCTTTCTTTGAAGGGCACCATTATCGTGGGCCGCGATATCGCGCACGCGAAGATTAAAGAACGCCTTGATGCCGGCGAACCGATGCCCGACTATCTGAAGGAGCATCCTATCTACTATGCAGGTCCGGCAAAGAAGCCGGAAGGACTTCCTTCAGGATCTTTCGGACCGACTACAGCAGGACGCATGGACTCATATGTGGACCAGTTCCAGGCTGCAGGTGGCTCTATGATCATGATCGCAAAGGGCAACCGTTCGCAGCAAGTGACTGATGCATGCAAGAAGCATGGTGGTTTCTATCTCGGGTCGATCGGTGGTCCGGCAGCCATCCTTGCCAAGAACTCTATCAAGAATGTTGAGCTTCTTGAATATCCTGAACTTGGAATGGAGGCTATCTGGAAGATCGAAGTAGAGAACTTCCCTGCATTTATTCTCGTAGACAATAAGGGCAACGATTTCTTCAAGCAGATCAAGCCCCGCTGCCCGATGGCTTGAGGCAATGTCAATTGATATTTCCTTTTGATTGTGTGGGGCGCATGCGGAGCATGATTGCTTACATCTTGCAAAGTCATAAGGAATTTTGAGCCTTTGAGATGACAAATTTACAACACAATTCGCCATGGAAATGGATTCCCTCGCTTTATATAGCCGAGGGAATCCCTTATTGTGCTGTCAATACCCTCCCGGTGCTGTTCTATTGTGAACTCGGCATTTCAGTGGCGGAAATCACTGCATGGACGGGATTGCTGTCTTTGCCATGGATGATACGACCGTTCTGGAGCCCCTTTGTCGATATTTTTTCGACAAAAAGGAGATGGACATTGGCTATGCAGTTGCTCATGACGGCGTGTATGCTCCTCGTGGCGCTTTGCTTGCCAACATCATTCTTTTTCGCCTCAACGCTAAGCGTATTTGGCTGCATGGCGTTCTTTTCTGCCACTCACGACATTGCTGCCGACGGTTTCTATATGCTTGCCCTCTCTGAGAAGCAACAGGCAGACTTTGTCGGCATCCGCTCAACATTTTATAAGGTGGCGACCGTAGTTGGACAAGGGGGATTGACTCTTCTTGCAGGTTGGCTTGAAATGCGGGGAATGCATACGTCGTGGGCTTGGGCAATCGTGTTCTATGTCTTGACTGCTCTCTTCTTCAGCATTTGGCTTTGGCATACGCAAACACTTCCGAAACTTGCTGACGACCATCCTGTAGGAGGCACCACGGTGTCTGATATATTGCGCAACTTCGGCATGACATTTGTGACTTTCTTCAAAAAGAAATATATAGGAGCAGCATTGACTTTCATGCTTTTGTTTCGACTGCCGGAGTCAATGTGTGCCAAGATGGTGGCAATTTTCATGAAAACCCCTCTTTCGGATGGTGGGCTTGGACTTTCCCTTACCGAAATAGGGATTGCCAATGGCACTGTAGGTGTGATAGCGCTTCTTGTGGGGGGTGTATTGGGAGGAATCGCGATTGGACATGGAGGACTCAGGAGATGGGTATGGCCTATGGCTGCATCTCTTGCTTTGCCATGCATAGTCTATTGCCTATTGGCAATATGGCCACAGACGGATTTCTCACTCATATGCGTTGCAGTCGGATTTGAGCAATTCGGCTATGGTTTTGGACTGACGGCGTTGATGATGTATATGATCTATTTTGCGAGAGGGGAGTCAGAGACATCTCACTATGCCTTCTGCATAGCATTCTCCATGGCGGGCATCATGCTTCCCGGAATGGCTGCAGGATGGATATTCGAAAAAATGGCTTCGTGGGGACTTCCCGGATTCAGTGGAGGAAATGTGTTTGAAATCTATTTCTGGTTTGTGATGGTATGTTGCCTGACGACGTTTGTCGCCTGCGGCATTGCTATGCCATCAATCCGGAAAATAAGTAATCAAAATAATTAGAATATAATGAAAAATTTGCTTACGTTGGTAGCCCTTTCAGCGGCAGCGTTGAATTGTGGTGCTACCTATATGGATAAGTATCAGGCATCACAGGATGATCCAAAGATTGAAATTCCGGATTCGACCGGTTTCAAATTCACAGACGTGAAAGTAAATAAGACCACTTCGGTGAAGGACCAGAATAAATCAGGCACTTGCTGGGCTTTTTCAGGGACTTCAATGATAGAAGACGACGTGATGCGCAAGGGTGGACCGGAACTTGACCTTTCTGAAATGTGGACAGTGAGAAACTGCTATATCGACAAAGCCAAGAAGTATATCAGCACAGGCGGCAAGATCAACTTCGCACAGGGTGGTTCGTTTGCTGATGTCACATACGCTATAGAAAACTACGGAGCAGTTCCGGAGGAAGTGTATGCCGGCCTTAATTATGGCGAGGATAAGCACTCTCACTATGAAATGGCGGCTGCCCTCACAGCCTATCTCGACGCCATCAACAGCAATCCCAATAAGAAACTAAGCACTGCCTGGCTTCCCGGCTTTGTGGCTATTCTTGATGCCTATATGGGTCCGGCTGTGGAGTCGTTCACATATAATGGAAAGACTTACACACCGCAGTCTTTTGCTAAGGAAATGAAGATAGTTCCGGATGAATATGTATCTTTTACAAGTTATACTCATCATCCATTCTACAAGCCTTTCGCACTTGAGATTTCCGACAACTGGCTATGGTCGGAATGCATAAATGTGCCAATGGAAGAGATGAAAAAAATCGTTGACGAGGCGCTTGACAATGGCTACACCGTAGGTTGGGCTGCAGACGTAAGCGAAAAAGGGTTCAAGTGGCGCAAGGGTTACGCTCTGCTGCCGGTGAAGAAGACTATGGATGATATGGATAATGCAGAAATGGCTCGTTGGACTCAACTTTCTGATTCAGACCGCGATGCTATGCAGTATGACATCAAGGGTCCCGTGCAGGAACGCACTATTACCCAGGAAGACCGCCAGCGTACTTTTGAAAACCGTGAAACTACTGACGACCATGGCATGGTGATAGTGGGATATGCTACCGATCAAGAAGGAAACCGCTACTATAAGGTGAAAAACTCTTGGGACACCAACCAACTCTATGGTGGCTACATCTATGTGTCGGAACCCTACTTCCTTGAAAAGACCCTTGATATCATGGTCAACAAGTCGGCTGTTCCAAAAGATATCGCAAAGAAAGTAGGTCTCTGATGGAAGTAAAAGCAAAAAAAGCCTTAGGACAGCATTTCCTTACCGATCTTCCTACTGCACAACGTATAGCTGACACAATCTCAGAGAGTGAACTTGCTAAAGCATGCGGCTCTGAGAAGGGAGCGGAATGGGGTGCTCTACCGGTGGTGGAGATTGGTCCCGGAATGGGCGTGCTGACCGACTTTCTGGTAGCCGACGGCAGAGACGTGACGGCGATTGAAATTGACCACGAGAGTGTGGAATATCTTGGAAAATACAAGAAAGATATTAAAGTGAAGGAAGGTGATTTCCTTCGTCTCGACCTCAATGAGATAGCGGAAGGAGAGATTGCACTGATCGGCAATTACCCTTACAATATCTCTTCCCAGATTTTCTTCAGAGCTCTCGAGTATAAGGAGAAGATACCTGTCATTGCAGGTATGCTTCAGAAAGAAGTGGCTGAGAGAATTTGCAGTAAACCGGGGTCGAAAGTGTATGGCATATTGTCAGTATTGCTTCAGGCTTGGTATGATTGTGAGTATCTATTTACTGTAGAACCCGGAGTCTTTTCACCGCCACCTAAAGTGAGAAGCGGAGTGTTGAGACTTACTCGAAATGGACGCGTTGAACTTGGAGTGGATGAAAAGAAATTCAAGACGGTAGTGAAGACGGCTTTCGGACAACGCCGCAAGACACTCCGGAACTCATTAGCGGGCATGATTACTCCCGGAAGTCCGCTTCTTGAAGATGCAATCCTTAAAGAACGTCCGGAACGCCTTTCAGTAGAACAATTCATTTTTCTGACGAAGGCATTAGGCTGAAAAAAATGAAACCGCCACAGACCGATTCGGTCTATGGCGGCTTCATTTTTATTGTATCGTCTTTAAGTATTATCTATTCTTATACATGTCGTCGTAGTATTTCTCATATTCTCCGGATGTGATATTGTCCATCCATTCCTGATTGTCAAGATACCAGCGGACTGTTTTTTCTATACCTTCTTCAAACTGCAGGCTCGGTTCCCAGCCAAGTTCTGACTGAAGTTTACGGCTGTCTATTGCATAGCGCATATCATGGCCGAGACGGTCGGTGACGAATGTAATGAGTTTTTCTGAATGTCCTTCAGGGTTGCCGAGAAGGCGGTCAACAGTCTTAATTATCACCTTGATTAGGTCGATGTTTTTCCACTCGTTGAATCCTCCAATGTTGTAAGTGTCAGCAATCTTGCCTTCATGGAAGATGAGGTCGATTGCGCGGGCATGATCCTCAACGAAGAGCCAGTCGCGGACATTCTCTCCCTTCCCGTAGACCGGAAGAGGCTTGCCGTGGCGGATGTTGTTGATGAAGAGAGGAATCAACTTTTCGGGGAATTGGTAGGGCCCATAATTGTTAGAGCAGTTTGTGACAATGGTCGGCATGCCATAAGTGTCGTGGTAGGCACGCACGAAGTGGTCGCTGCTCGCTTTAGATGCTGAATATGGGGAATGAGGATTATATTTTGTGGTCTCAAGGAAGAATTCGGTGCCGTATGCCATATCATCTTCGCTGGACGCCTTCGTGGTGAACGGAGCCGGCACTCCTTCCGGGTGAGTCAGTTCAAGCGCTCCGTAAACCTCATCGGTAGAAATGTGATAGAA